>CAZKOK010000036.1:0-6864 GCA_964554355.1 uncultured Spirochaetia bacterium
CAACTTGCAATCGACAGGAATATGTATGTCATAGTTGACTGGCATGTCCTTGATCCCGGCGATCCCAATGATGCTGTATATTCAGGTACAAAAGATTTTTTCAATACTATTTCCAAAGAATTCGGCAAATATGAAAATGTAGTGTATGAAATTATGAGTACTCCGGGCGAAGGCTTAAGTTGGGCTGCCGATCTGAAGCCTTATGCGCAGAAGATGGTAGATGTAATCAGGGCCAATGATCCTGACAATATTATAATTGTAGGCTCTCCCAATAAAGGCATTGATGTTGATGTAGCAGCAGCAGATCCGGTAAACGGACAGAATATCATGTATTCATTCCAGTTCTATGCAGGAAGCCATGGTCAGGCAGTGCGCGACAAAATCAATAAAGCCGTTGACCTGGGTGCTGCTGTTATCTGTACACAGTGGGGCGTTGGAAAAGACATGTCTTCGGACGGGAATTATATTGTTTCGGCTGATTTCTGGGTCCAGTATCTTGATCTTAAGGGCATTAGCTGGATTAACTGGGGATTAAGTGACGGCAAAGGCTCTGCTGCCGCAATAAAAGTCAAGGAACCTTCTGCTGTAAGTGATGATGGACATAAATACTGGCCGATGAGTGATCTTTCAATAAGCGGTGCCTGGATACGTTCAAGGATAAAGGGCATTGACAGTCCTGCTTTCAAAATTCCTGTTGCTGCATGGGATTTTGATGACGACACAGTTCAGAAATGGATAGTGCCCAATGACAGTGCTGTAAAGGTAAAACTGGACATCAAAACAGCAGAATCTCCTGCAATGCATTTTACGAACGCCTGGGCAGATGTTCTGGGCGAAGACGAAGATGCCTGGGATACAGCCCCGAGGCTCTCAGTCCAGAATTGCGGTTCAGCAATTGGGAAAGCCAGTGTTTTTTCATTCGATGTATACCTCGAAGCCGGGAAAACCCTTGCCGGGCCATTCAATATTATGCCTGTATTCCAGTACGCGCCGGACTGGTGGACAGAACTCGGCCTGCAGACTCTTGATTATGCAAACGGCACTCCGGTCGGAGATAATCTGCTTAAGTTCAGTATTGATGTAAAATACCAGGTGCCTGCAGATACCGCGCTTGGCCATATTGTTTTCGTAATTCTCGGCCAGGGTAGCGGATATGATGGATCTGTATATGTAGATAATGTTGTAATTAATTATATCGGCAACGGTGACGATACCAGCGGACAAGTCGTAAAATAATTTTTCTTTTTTAATAAAGATACCGGGTCCTGTTTTCGGGCCCGGTTTTTTATTCTTTTTATGCAAATCTCATATTATTCGAATGATCCTAATTGTGTCATAATAACTCATATGCTGTTTTTCAGCTTTTTAAATTTGTGTCATTTTTTCCTGCTATTCTGCATCTGTATTTATAGCGGCATTTACCGGAAGGTAAAGATAATTTCTTGTATTATAAAGATTTACTTGAAATCTGATGTGAAGTGGGAAAATTGGCATATTTTTTGTTCTTTATATAAACAATATAAATTCAGGAGGTGTAATTATGGCAATTGTAAAATGGAACAGAAACAATCTTTACGATTCCTGGTCAGATCTTGAAAGACCGCAGGATAAAATCAACGCTCTTTTTGACATCGATAAATATCCGATGACAGGCGGACTTTTTGACAGAAAATTTTCACCGGCTGTTGATGTAGTTGAAAATGATCACGATTATGTAATTGTCTGTGAACTTCCGGGATTGAAGCAGGAAGATATCGATGTCTCAATTGCTTCCAATGTACTGACTATCAAGGGCAGCAAAAAGGATGGAAAGCAGGAAAAAGGTGACAAATATTACCGCAAGGAAACATGGTCGGGAAGCTTTCAGAGGACACTGTCGATGCCCAGCCTTGTAGATGCTGAAAAAATCCAGGCTGACCTGAAAGATGGAATTCTGAAGATTATGCTTCCCAAAAAAGCGGAAGCAAAACCGAAACAGATTACTGTAAATGTCAAATAATAAGGAGGCGTAATTATGAACAGTAAAGAAAGAAAATATTCTCCGGCATTATACGATGTTTACCGCGAAGCTGAAACAGTAACTTTGAAAATGGAAATGCCGGGTGTATCAAAAGATAATCTTGATGTAAGAGTTGATGGAGACAAGCTTACAATTTACGGCATAAAAGAAACTGAAGAATTTAAAGGCAAATATATACTGCATGAAATTAAAGACTGCGACTATCATCATGAGTTCTCAATTGATGATACAATTGACAGGAATAAAATTGAAGCAGTAATTAATAACGGCATAGTTGAAATCAGCCTGGGTATCAGGGAATCAGAAAAACCGCGCAAAATCAAGGTGAATGCAAAGTAATAAAAATCAGGGCAAGTGAAAGGCCGTCCTTTTCCGGACGGCCTTTCTTTTTTAATTTGTCTTTTTGGCCGATTTCCATCATTTTTACTTGTTAAAATGTAATATTCCAATATATAATCTTTTTACAATTATCTGATAATTGCTTTATCCATAATAAAGGAGGAATTTGTGAAGATAAAAAAATATACAGCTCTTTTGGCTGCTGTTTTTTATTTATTTTTTAATGCAATCGGTTGCACTACGTCTGCCACTCCGGCTGAAAAACCCGGATCCAAAGGTGGTACGGAATACGGGCAGCTTCAGGTACTTGACGGGACTCTCTGCGACAGCGAAGGCAATCCCGTGCAGCTGAAGGGCATGAGCACCATGGGTCTGCAATGGTATGGAGAAATTGTAAATCCTGACGCCTTTGATGCCTTGAAATATAACTGGAAGGTTGATGTAATCAGGCTGGCGTTTTATGTAGGTGAAGGCGGATATGCATCCGATCCTTCGCTTAAGGATATACTTAAGAAAGGAATTGAACTGGCAATAGAACGTGGAATTTATGTAATTGTCGACTGGCATGTTCTTAATCCCGGAAATCCCAATGACCCCGTTTATTCGGGTGTCGAAGATTTTTTTAATGAGATTTCTCTTGAATACGGCGAATATGAAAATGTTATTTATGAAATTATGAATGAACCAAACGGCCGTGTAAACTGGGCCGCGGATCTTAAGCCGTACGCACAGAAAATGGTAGACCTTATCAGGGCCAATGACCCGGATAATCTGATAGTTATCGGTTCGGGTACATGGAGTCAGGACATTAATATTGCAGCAGCAGATCCGGTGGAAGGTGAGAATCTGATGTATGCGGTCCATTTTTATTCGGGAACCCATGGTGAACAGCTAAGAGAAAAAGTCATTGCTGCCATGGAACTCGGAGCAGCTGTTTTCTGTACCGAATGGGGTACAAGCGAATCAAGCGGGAACGGCGGGCCTTATATTAACCTTTCTGAAGAATGGCTTGATTTTTTCAATGAAAACAATATCAGCTGGACGAACTGGTCTCTCTGCACAAAAGATGAGACTTCTGCGGCTCTGGATGCGCAGATACAGACTTATGATGCAGAAGAAGGAATTATAGTCCTTCAGGAAGAAGCCCCGCTTGCCCCTGAGGAAGTAAATTCTGACGGATACAAATACTGGCCGCAGGAACAGCTTTCCGTAAGCGGCGCATATGTCAGAGCCAAAATCCGCGGTGATGGAATTCCGGTTTACAGTCAGGTCGAGACAGTCTGGAATTTTGAATCCGGGGCAATGGACGACTGGCAAGTTCCTTCAGACAGCGAATTGCAGGTTGATCTTGGAACCGGTACGGCCGAAGACAATGCTCTTGTTTTCAGCCATTCCTGGAAAGGTCAGGGGTCTCAGGGATCATGGGATTATGCAGTAAGACTCAGAATGTCTGATATCAATTATAAAGTCGGAGATACAAACGCCATAGTATTTGATTTATATCTTGAATCCGGGAAAGAAGCGGCAGAGAAATTTGAAGTTAATGCGGTGCTTCAATACCCGCCGTCATGGTGGACACAGCTTAAAGCGGTAAAATTCAGGTATGAAGATGGTGAACTTCTGGATAACGGTCTTTTGAAATATCATATTGAATCTTCATATGATGCTGCGCCAACGGATGAAATCAAGCACATTGTAATTCTGGTTATTGGGTCAGGGACTGAATACGAAGGGCAGGTTTATGTTGACAATATTGCCCTTTTAAATCAGACAAACGGTGATGTATCGGAAGCACCCGAAAAGGAACAGGATGATCCGGGTGAATTTCTCGGCCTGCCCTGGGATTTTGAAAAAGGCGGAAGACAAGGCTGGGTCGTCGGCGCCGATACAGCGGCAATGGTTGATCTTCAGATCAGAAAAGCCGAAACAAATGCACTCAGTTACGATTACGGCTGGAAAAACCCGGGTCCGGAAGATCCGTGGTTTGCCGCCCCGAGAATTTCGTCAGTATGGGTTAATCTGAAATATCCGGAATACAGCATAATTGATCTTGATTTTTATATTAAAAAAACGGATGTTCCTGGAAAGCTTCAGATCCAGCCTGTCGTACAGATACCGGAAACAGGATACTGGTTTGAGATTGCGCTTCAGGATGTTGTTTTTTCCGAAGGAGAAGAACTGGATAATGGACTTTTAAAGTATTCTCTTTCATTTGAAATAATTGATGCCGAAGGCAAGCGGCCGCCTGACAACTCGGTGCTTCGAAATCTTATTTTTGTAACTCTTGGCATTGATACGGACTACAAAGGCGCTCTTTACTACGATAATATTAATTTCCGGTAAATATTCCGCACAACCGGATTTTGCGCTGGCTGTATCACAAGATGCAGCCATTTTTTTTCAAGAGAAGTGCAGATTAAATTTGCATTATACTTATAATGTGTTATAATGTATTATAGCCTGTTATAAGATAAGGAGGGGAAAATGGCCCATATTGAACTGAAAGGAATAAAAAAGACTTTCAGAGGTTCTCAATACATCTCTTTTTATAAAACTGCACAGAATTTGCAGGTAACATATGCTCTTGATGATATAAATCTTCGTGTGGAAGAGGGCTCAAGGCTCTGTATTCTCGGCCCTTCAGGATGTGGCAATAGTACTCTTCTTAAAGTTATTGGCGGTCTTATTGATCCGGATGAAGGAGAAGTGTATTTCTTTAATGAAGATATGAGCCATACAAAGCCCGGAGAACGCCGGATTGGAATGGTTTTTCAGGATTATGCCCTGTATCCGCATATGACAGGACAGGAAAACGTACTGAGTCACTATCTGTTCAAGAAAAACAGAAGAAATTATGAACAGGAAGCAATGGAAAAATTCAAAAGAACAAGCGAGCTTATGGGTGTGGAACTGAAACATCTGCTTGCAAGAAAACCGCCGACATTTTCAGGCGGTGAAAAGCAGAGAGTTGCCGTCGGCCGCTGTATAACACGCGATCTTCATCTTTTCCTTCTTGATGAACCTTTTTCAAATCTGGACCAGCAACTGCGCGAGCAGTACAGAGTAAAACTTAAAAAACTGCTTAATGAATTCAATGTAACGACAGTATTTGTCACTCATGATCAGCATGAGGCTTCCGTAATCGGAGATGTGATAGCACTGATGGAAAAGGGCAGGATAGTCCAGGTGGGTACTCTTTCCGAGATATACAACAAACCTATAAATCTTTTTGCGGCCCAATTCCTTAATCCAAGGCAGGAGACATCGGCGCTAAATCTTGTTGACGGCAGAATGATGGGCGATGATTATGAAGGGCTGGATTGCGGTTTCCGTTCTGAAGATGCTGTTTTTTCCGGGAGCGGAAAAATCAAGGGGACTCTTTTCGGGACAAGAATTCTTCCCTTTTCCGAAAACAGGGTTGCTGAAATTGATACTGAATGCGGACACTGCAATGTAATATATTCCGGTGATCCGGGAATAAAAGACGGAGAACCCTGCGCAATTGATGTCAGGAAATTTCATGTTTTTAATAAAAAGACAGGACTCAGGATTGATACTGTAACAGCCTAAACAGGAAGTTCAATAATAAACTGAGTATATCTTCCCGCTTTTGTTTTAACTTTAAGTTTCCCGCCTGCTTTTTCGATTCTGCTTTTAATTATATTCATTCCGACTCCCCGGCCGGCACCCAGGTCTGCCTTTTCTCTTGTTGAGAATCCGGGCTGAAAAATAAGGCCTAGTATTTCCCCTGCAGGCAGGGCTGACAGGTCCCTGTTTCGGAATTTTTCCATCCTGCCCGCGGCTTTGAGTATTGATGCAGCGGTAATTCCTGCTCCGTCATCTGTTATGCTGATCCTGATACAGCTGTTATCCGAAGAACTTTTAAGAGATACAATTCCGGTTTCGTTTTTGCCTGCAGCTGACCTTTTTTCAGGTATTTCAATACCGTGTGAAACAGCATTTCTGGCAAGCTGAACAAGGATATCCTTAAGGATTTTCCGGTAATTATCGGGAACAAGAGAAATGTCAAAATCCGAAATTTCTGCATTTACGTCTTTATGTTCAGCTGCTGCCTGTTTTTCAACAGCCTGCCGTACTGTCAGCCCAAGCAGCCCGGCCCTGTCGCTTTGTGCAAAGCTGTCAGCCGATCTGTAGTTTGCAAGCTTTGTAATCAGTTCTCTTATTTCCTCAAGCTCTTTTCCAAGGGCTGAAATATCATACATCAGGTCGAGTATTTCTTCGGAATCACTGTCCCGCTTTTCCTGCAGCCTCTTGATCTTGTTTTCGAGCTGATGCGCCTGTTCTGAAAAACTGTCCAATCCCAGAAGGACGGCATTGCTTTTTACTGAATGTATGCTCTGAAATAGGTCGCTGAGCAGCTCCTTTACCGGTTTGTCCCTGTCTTTCAGCATGCCGCTGACAATTTCAAGTTCCTGCCCGCTGTGTTCTATGAACTCGGCCATCATCGCAGGGTGCAAAGAGGCGCAGAAAACCTGGATGGCGTT
>CAZKOK010000036.1:6874-13975 GCA_964554355.1 uncultured Spirochaetia bacterium
TCAGTATTAATTATTGTATAAAGAATTTCCATCCCCTTGTTGCGGGATGTTTTCTCGACATTGAGGAATTCTTCCAGCCGGATTTCTTCGGATATATCATTTGCCAATCCGATAACCATAGGTGTGCCGTCCGGGCTTTTTATGGGTGCAAAGAAAAATCTGAGCCATACCTTTTCACGGCTGCCGCCCTGACCGGTTGTGTTTATTGCAACTTTTTCCAGAGGATTAATTTCCCTAAGCAGGTCCCTGTTTACATTGTCCCTGAAAAAGAGTTCAAGATAATCCTTTGATGCAAGAAAAGCTTTCTGATCAAGATGAGGGCCCAGAATGTCCATAATATTCTGTCCGCCAAAACTTGTTCTGTTGAAAATATCACATAAAAATCTTGAGTGTTCATTTTCAAAACAAAGGAATTTGTTAAGCAGGAAGATCCCCTGTTCAACGTTTTCCATAATTGTATCGGTTCTTGTTTTTGCATCGGTCAAAGCATCAGTTGTGTTTTTAAGATCTGCATTGGCCTGCTTGAGCCGTTTCTGCGTGGAGCTTTGCACAACAGCATAAATAACCGAGAAAACATAAATAAAAATATATACGCCGATAATTCTCAGTTTTAATTCTGTTTCAAAACTGTAGGGACTGATGGAAGAAACAAGCATGGAAATGGTTAAGCCGACTCCCATAGCAAGGCAGAATATACTTCCAAAGGTAAAGCCTGTAAGGAACAGAGCAATCAGGGGATATGAAAATGCCCAGATAAACCCGGAGCTTCCGCTTCCTCCGGAAACAACGAGAAATCCGAAAAGTCCGGTCATCAGGAACACAATAAAAAAGTTACCGAATGTAAAAATTCTGAAAATTCTTAAAAGTATAAAAAGTATAAGAATTGAAGTTCCGCAGATCAGCGTAAGCAGACTGAGAGTATATTTCTGTTCCCTTAATTCCAGAATTGAGAAAGAATAAAGAAATGCGATTCCGATTAGTATAATTGCGTTCAGAAATATAATCCGGCTGCGTTTGTCGACTTCATTGCGGTCAAGTGTACCGCTTGTGAATATATTCAGCATGATTTTTTTAAATTTATTCATGACAACCCTTCTCATGGTATTTTGGCTTATTATACATCACATCGGCTTAATTCAAAAGATTTTTGACTTCGGCGTATAAGTTTTTTGTGAGAATTTCACAAACATGGTCTGAAATAAACCTGAAAACCCTGCAGGTTTCTGCAGTCTCTGTTCATCCGCTGCTGAAAGCTGTATAATATTCCAGTCTAAACTCTTTTCAAAACAGAGGATCCGGAATTGAAATCAATTGTACTTGCGGAAAAACCTTCTGTGGCCCGTGATCTTGCACGCGTTCTGGGCTGCAGTAAAAAAACAAAGTCATTCATAGAGGGCAGCAATTACATTGTTACCTGGGCTATGGGGCACTTGGTTGAACTGGCTTCACCTGAAGCTTATGATCCGAAATTCAAACACTGGAAACTCGACTATCTTCCGATGCTGCCTGATAAGATGAAGCACAAGGTAATCGGAAAAACGTCTTTTCAGTTCAAGGCCATTAAGGAACTTTTTAACAGGAATGATATCGATCAGCTTATTATTGCCACAGACGCAGGACGCGAAGGTGAACTGGTTGCCCGCTGGATTATGCGGCTTGGAGGCTGGAAAGGAAAAGTCAAAAGGCTGTGGATCAGTTCACAGACCGATCAGGCGATAAAAGAGGGTTTCGCAAAGCTGCAGGACGGGGCAGATTACTATTCGCTTTTTCGTGCCGCAGAGAGCCGCTCGGAAGCGGACTGGCTTATCGGATTGAATGTAACAAGGGCTCTTACCTGTAAATTCGATGCACGGCTTTCGGCCGGAAGGGTCCAGACGCCGACCCTGGCGATAATTGCCCGCAGGGAAGAAGAGCGCAGTAATTTTGTGCCCCAGACATACTGGCAGGTTTATGCGGATTTCGGGGATTTCGAAGCAGTTTGGGAAACCCCAAACGGAAACCGCAGGATTTTCGCCCAAAATGAAGCCGAAGATGTGATAAAAAGGACCGAGGGGAAAACCGGGAAGGTATCTGAATATAAAAAGAAAAAAGTCACCCAGCCCCCGCCCCAGGCCTATGATCTGACAGAACTTCAGAGAGCGGCCAACAGGCAGCTTAATTTTTCGGCAAAACAGACTTTGAGTGTTTTACAGGGATTATATGAAAGACATAAAATAACTACTTATCCGCGGACAGATTCCAGGTATATTACAAAAGACATGGTACCCGGTCTTGAAAACAGATTAAAGGCGATTTCAGGAACAATATTTTCCGGGCAGGTGAAGTCGCTGACAGCCGATGGTCTTAATACAGGAGGGCATCTGGTTAATGACAGCAAAGTCACGGACCACCATGCCATAATTCCCACTGAACAGCGGGTGAACGAACAGAACCTTAGTACAGAGGAACTTGCCCTGTGGAGACTGATAGCCAGCAGGTTTATAGCTGTTCTTTCAAAGCCTTATATTTACGAAAAAGTAACGATTAAGATCATGGTCGGAAGCGAAAGGTTTTCGGTTTCGGGAATTAAAAAAATACAGAAGGGATGGACATCTGTTGAGCATGAAGAGACTGAAGGCGAAGACGAAGGCAGCCTTGGAAATATTGATTTACTTAAAGAGGGAGACAGCCGCGCTCTTGAAAATGCGTATCTGAAAAGCGGTAAAACCTCGCCTCCTCCCAGATTTACAGAGGCTACCCTGCTAACGGCCATGGAAAAACCCCACACCTATATCACCGATCCCGAACTGAAAAAGGCATTGAAAAATGCCGGACTCGGAACACCGGCCACCAGGGCTGACATAATTGAAAAACTATTAAGCAAATACTTTATTGAAAGGAACGGAAAAGAGCTTGTGCCGACATCTGCAGGGCTGGAGCTTCTTGAATTATGTCCCGAAATGCTTACTTTGCCCGAAATGACTGCCCGCTGGGAACAAAGGCTGGCGCTTATTGAGCAGGGAAAGGAAAAGCCTGAAAATTATATCAATGACATCAGAAAGCTGACCGGAACACTCGTGACGGAAATAAAGAATTCAGGAAAAAAATACGTGCCGAAGAATGCAGGCGGAAAAGAGTGTCCCATGTGCGGCAAAAGCATGATGCCGGTAAAAGGGAGAAAAGGCGAAACGGTTTTTGTCTGTCCTTCTTTCTCCTGCGGATATGAAGAGTCAGTGGAAAAAGGAAATCAAATTTATAACAAACCTTCTAAACGGGAGAAGCAAATAACCCGATCATTAATTAGGAAGTATTCAGATGACAATCCGGAGACTTCAAGCTTTGGCGACTTGATTAAAGCAGCCATGGACAAGAAAAAAACTGATTAATGACTGGACGGGTCTGTGAGTGTACATAAATACCAGAAAATAAAGACCGTATCTTCGGCCGGAAGAAACAACAGATTGCTGATTATTCTGCTTCTGCTTTGCGTTTCTTCTGCCGGAGTTATGATATGCATTAATAAATTCAAACAGCTTGATGTTTTAATCAGCCATCCTGCGGCTGTTGAAAAGATACCCGATATGATTCCGGGAGTATGTACTATTCAGGGTCTCAGGATCAGGCGGGAACCCTCGCTGGAAACAGATATTCTCGGCCTGCTTGACAGAAACGAGCATGTCAACGTGTTTGCAGTTTCCAAAAACAAACTGACAGTTGACGGAATGACCGGCCCCTGGCTTGAAGTTGAATTTTCCGGCGGTAAATTGACAGGCTGGGTTTTCTCAGGTTATATCACTACCGACAATGAACAGCTTGCCCTGCTTTTAAAGAAAAAACGCCAGGTAACATCAGCAGAGCTTCAGAAAAGCGAAATGACGGAACAGAATCTTGCTTCAGCAGACCAGCCCATCGAAGATGCCGAAATAATTCCGGATCCTTTTACTATTGTGGTTCTGGAAAACAGTGATTAATCAAACCACGGAGGGCACAAAGAACACGAAGGTTTCGTAATTATTGTTTTAGGGAAATAAAATGAATAAAATATTTGTTCCTGAGTATTGTCTTGCTTTTATACCGGAAAATCCTGAATGGGGCATGCTTAATTCAAATTTCATTAAAATTACTGATTATACAAATCCATCAGTAACAAAGTATGGGAATGAGGAAATTTACATTTATGAAGCTTTCAGCGGCGGAGAGTTGTCAGCTGCATTTTAAAAAGGAAAACCATGTTCAATCGCATATGGTGATAATATGGAGAATAATCCTGATAATTACCAAAAAATAGAGGAAGGTCTTCAGGCAGATTTTAAGGCAAAAGATATTAGCATCAGACTTAAAAAATATTCTTCGGATACCGATGAATGTATCAGGTTTCGCGGAAAGAATATTATACTTATAAACAGAAATAATGATGGTTCATGGGTTGTTAATTTTATAAAATCATAAATCCCGTAAGTCTGTGAATATATAATCAGAAAATAATTCCTTTGTGATCTTCGTGGTTATAAATACCGCTCCATCACTTCACGTATAACCTGCAGCTGCACACGAAAATCCCCGATTTCCTTCGACCAGAACGCCGGGGTGCCCCAGTCGGGGTGTGAATGGCGGAAGCGGGGATCGTTAAGCTGGCGGGCACTCCAGCTTAAATAGTAAAGCATGCGCATAGCCCTTAACGGCTCTATCAGGATGAACTGCTTTGGATCAATGTTCCTGAACTCACTGTAGCCCTCAAGCATCAGCATCCATTCCTTTTTTGATTCTTCGGCATGGCCCGGCAGAAGCATCCACAAGTCCTGGACTTCCGGGGCATGGCACATGTCATCGAGGTCGATAAGCATAAGGCCTTCGGAGCCGCGGTCAAGGATATTGCCGCGGTGGCAGTCACCGTGGCAGGGTATTGTTGAAAAATCTTTTAAAAGAGGGGCTGCAGATTCCAGAATCTGATTTATTATTCCGGTAAAATACTTTTCTTCATTTACAGTAATAAGTTTATGATCTACAAGATGATTTAAAAAAAGCGATTTCCAATTATCGGTTGAAAATCTGATTCTGTCCGGGGCTTCAAGCCTTTCAGAGACATTGTGCAGACGCGCAGCAAGACACCCGAGTCTGATGTAGTCGTCATCACAGTTTGTTTCAAATAACCGCCCGCTCTTTTTCGGGAAAAGCGCAAAAAAGAAATTCTCAATCCTGCACAGACTTGATCCGTCTTTTGTCAGAAGCGGAGCCGCGACAGGAATTTCTGCATCCTGACATTCAAAAAGCAGATCATGCTCATCCATGATCGCATTCTCCGTCCAGCGTCCCGGACGGTAGTATTTGATAACGTATCTGTTCAGGTCCGAGTCTTCCACTTCGTAGACACGATTAATATAGCTGGGTAAATGATTAATCAGACCATACGGCTCCAGGCCGAAGCCGTCCTGCAGGCTTTTGTGTATCAGTTCGGGTGTAAGTCCGGCGAAATCGGTCCAGGTTTGGTTCATGGAATGATGATATCAAAAAAATCTATAAATGTGCAAAGGAATTCTGCTCACGCTACGATGCTACGACACTATGGGGAGTCTGGTGAAGTGAGAGATGGACGGACTGCCGTGTGGTTCAAGGTTGCGAAAAATCGGGTAGGGGTTTCTCACAAAGTTCACAAAGACACGAAGAGCAATCGGTAAATCATTGTTTTTCCGTGAACAATCAGTTATTCTGATATACAGGTGTTAAATTATGTTTCTCACGGAGAGTACGGAGGTTTCAGAGGTCACAGAGTTTTCAGGATTAATACTTATGGGTAATAGTCAGCGCGAAGGCGGGAATCCATCCGGAACAAGATTCTTTGAATATTGTTTCACGCTGAGTCTGCAGAGTTTTCGATACAAATTTTTAACGTATTCATATTTTATATAACAGATACATGAAAGAGTATTGATTATATAATTGAAAAATAATTGTTGTACAGAAAAGGTTATTAGAAATATTTGCTGATAAAATCAAAAGAATAAAAAACCTGAAAACAGATCAGTCATATAGATTCCCGCTATCGCGATAATACCTTCGGTATTACGCTGCCGCACAAACATTACTTCGGAATATCGTATAGCCTGCACTTAAAACGTCGCGCCGTAGCGTCGTCGCGTGAGTCCCTCTGTTGCATCGGCGGTTTCCATGTTAAAATACCCCGATGCACTACAACATCGCGTCAAGAGACGTTGTCCATGAACAGATAATCGAAAAGTCCCGCTTTATCGCATATCTGCATAGCTGCGGCAGTCCTGAAGAAGCAAAGGAATACCTTGCCGGACTGCGCAAGGAACATCCGAAAGCGACCCATGTTGTACATGCTTACTACTTTGGGGACAGAGTCGCTCCGCTTTGCGGGTCTTCGGATGACGGGGAGCCGAAGGGGACTGCAGGAAGGCCTGTTCTTGAAGCGATTATCAGTAAAATTGCGCGGAATATGGTGGTTGCGGTTGTCAGGTATTTCGGAGGGAAGAAGCTGGGGGCCGGAGGGCTGGTCAGGGCTTATCATGGGGCGGCTGTCGAGGCTTTGAACCTGGCGGGGCTTGTACCTGATATTAAAATGCGTTCATTTTCAGTGATTCTCGATTATGACAGGTATGAAAATGTAAAAAGGGTCTGTCAGGATAAAGGCTGGCAGATTTCTGAAGAAAAGTTTGAAGAATCTGTTAAGCTGATGCTTAAACTGAAAGATGGCGAGGTTCCGGAATTTCCGTATAATTTTGTTCATGAAGTCATTGATTGTGGAATTCCTGATTAAATACTGATATACTTTCTGTGTATTCAGTATACAGTTATTTTCTTTACCGGGGTCGGAGTTATGTTTTCATTATTATCTATTCCGATGATTCTTGAAATCATCTGTGTAATCCATATTATCAAAACAGGCCGGGATCGTTACTGGATCTGGCTGGTAGTCTTTCTCCCTGTTGCAGGTATAATTGCCTATTTTTTTATTGAAGTCCTTCCCGATTTGTCCGGCAACAAAAATGTCGTCTCCAATGTGCATAAAATTATCAATCCGGGAAAGACCGTTCGTGATCTCGAAGACAGGCTGAAGCTTTTGGACAGTGTTGCGAACCGGATTGATCTGGCAGATGAATA
>CAZKOK010000037.1:0-4525 GCA_964554355.1 uncultured Spirochaetia bacterium
CATTATCAAAAAGTTTACGCTCCAGTATTGGAAGCTCCTTGACTTTGCTTCTGTGATAAAGGGTCCGGACAACCTGTGCAATATCCGTGACGCTGCCGCTTTTTAACAGGTCCACATTCATCTGATAGCGGAGTTTCCAGTCTGCATTCACTGGTTCATAATCCTGGGAAATAAGATCCAGGGCCTTGTTTGATTCCCTTTTGGAAACGATTGCCCGGATTCCCAGTTCTTCTGCCTTGTCTACAGGAACAAAAACAGTCATGTCGGAAATTTCAAGATAGATTGTATAATAAAGCAGGGCTTTGCCTTTAAATGTCTTTTTGCTTATTTCTATTATCTGACCGACACCCTGAAGCGGATAAACCACCTGCTGGTTCAGCTGAAATGTGGTATCAGTCTTCTTTTTGGATGTTTTCATGCGCCTATTATACCTGAAAAACAATATGTAGTCAAAGGTTGCGCTTTACACTATATTTATAGGTATGAATTTTAAAAAGCTGCGATTTATCCTGTTTCCGCTGCTTCTTGCCGTAATTATAACTGTACTTATATACCTTATTGCTTCGGGGTACTTTACTTCCTTTTTCAGAAACACCGAAAATATTGCACAATGGATAGAAGGCAGGGGGATAATTTCCTGGCTTGCCTTTATCGGCATACAGATTTTACAGGTAATTATTTTTGTAATACCAGGCGAATTCACCCAGATTGCCGGAGGATATATTTTCGGTGTATTTCTGGGGGGAATTCTGACATTGACCGGAATAACCATCGGATCAGTCTGCAATTTTTATATTGCCAGATTTTCAGGAGCAGATTTTATCAGGAAACTGATAAAGGAAGATAAATACAATAAATTTCAGGAAATACTGTCACGGGACAGCTCAATCTTTCTTCTTTTTATCCTGTTTCTTATTCCGGGAATACCCAAAGACATTGTCTGTTATTTTGCCGGGCTGTCAAGGATATCAGCAGCCAGGTTTCTGCTCCTGTCCACTCTTGGAAGGATCCCCGGAATTGTATTCAGCGTAATTATCGGAGCAGCCCTTATGCAGAACCGTATGGAACTTGTGCTTCTTTTTGCCGTTCTGTCCGTACTTTTTTTTATAATCGGCTTGTTATTAAGGAAAAAATTCATAAAAGTTAAGGTATAAATTCTCAGTCAGACCGGAGATGTAAAAAAAGAGGTGCCAATGAAACTGGACAGAAAAAGCGGGGTTCTTCTTCATCCGACATCATTTCCAGGTTCGAACGGAATCGGTGAACTCGGTAAATGGGCATTCAGCTTTATCGATTTTCTTGAAGAGACAAATCAGAAACTGTGGCAGATCCTTCCTCTCGGGCCGACAGGATACGGCGATTCACCTTATTCATGTTTCTCGGCCTTTGCAGGAAATCCTCTGCTGATCAGCCTTGACGAACTGGTGACCGACGGGCTTCTTTCCGCTTCCGACCTTGCCGATAAGCCGGATTTTAATCCCGGGGCTATAGATTTCGGCAATCTTATTATCTGGAAAAAAAAACTGCTTGAGAAAGCGGCCGCAAATTTCATAAAAAAGGCCGTAAAACAGGATAAAAGCAGTTATAAGGATTTTCTGGAGTTCAGTATGGACTGGCTGGATGATTATGCCCTGTTTATGAGTATCAAGGAATATTCAGACCGGAAGGCCTGTGAACAGGGAGAAAGCAATTCAATCTGGTACAGTTTCTGGAATAAAGGACTTGCTGCGCGCGAAAAAAAGGCAATTGGCGACTGGAAAAATACGCACAGCCGTGAAATGGAGTACCATAAGATCTGGCAGTATCTGTTTTACCGGCAATGGACAAAAATCCGCCATTATGCGAATTCCAGAGGAATTCAGATTATCGGTGATATCCCGATATTTGTTGCTCTTGACAGCGCGGACGTATGGGCAAACAGGGAACTATTTTTCCTTGATAAAAACGGCGCACCTGCTGTTGTATCCGGAGTTCCGCCTGATTACTTCAGTAAAACCGGGCAGCTGTGGGGAAATCCCCTGTACAACTGGGACATGCTCGAAAAGACAGATTACAGCTGGTGGAAGATGCGTATGAAATGGATGCTTAATCTGGTTGATGTAATCAGAATAGACCATTTCCGCGGGCTGCAGGCTTACTGGGAAATACCGGCAGGTGAAAAGACGGCCGTCAATGGACGCTGGGCAAAAGCCGGCGGAGACAAAATGTTTGCTTCGGTAAAAAAGGAGCTGGGCGGACTGCCGATAATTGTTGAAGATCTCGGGGTAATTACAAAAGAGGTCAACGCACTCAGGGAAAAGTGGAAGTTTCCCGGGATGGCCCTTCTGCAGTTTGCATTTGAAATTGATGAAAAAGAAAAATTCAGGGCCGAAAATCCGTTTCTGCCGCATAATCATATTCAGCATCAGGTTGTTTATACCGGAAGCCATGACAATGATACAATAAAAGGCTGGTTTGGTTCTCTGGATGATAAATACAGGGACCTGATAAGAAGATACCTGGGCCGTCCCGATCATGATATCATCTGGGAGTTTATCAGAATGGCAATGTCCTCTCCTGCCGCCTGGGCGGTAATCCCTCTTCAGGACCTTATGGAACTTGGACCGGAAGCAAGAATGAATACGCCTTCGACACTCGGGAATAACTGGAACTGGCGCTATAATCCTGATCAGCTTACGGATTATCTAAAACAGCGGCTTACTGAAATGACTGAAATGTACGGAAGATAGAAAAAGCTGTCCGGGAAGGACAGTTTTTTTAAATCGTAATAGGTTTATGGATAATCGGATTCTGTCAGTTCAGGAATATAATCAAAGTCATTCGCTCTTATGGTGAGAATGATTGGTTCCAGATTTAAAATGGAATAATACTGGTCTGCAGTTAACAAATACTGAATTGTTGAAATTTCACCTCCGGTGAGCTGGACATCAAATACCAGATATGTGCCTTCATTGTCAGCCGTCCCGGATATGGAGCTGTATCCATAACCGTATCCACTGACATCATAACCGGTATATGTAAAAATTTGATCCACAGCATCGAACTGATATTCAGCGGTATCACCGGCGTAATTCATCATTATCGTAAAAAAAGCTCCGAATGAGACAGCAAATCCGTCAGTAACCTGTTCACGGGTCAGAAGATACCAGTCACAGCCTGTCAGGCATACAGTGATTAAAAGAACGGCAGCCGGCACAACCAAAAATCTTTTCATTTTTTTCTCCCTGCCGGGTTCTTTTATATCCGGAAATACAGGCAATCCTGATAACCCGGCCTAAACGGCATCCGCCGGCATATCCGGCGCTGTAATTTCCATGAATTTGAACGGATGGATATCCAGCAGATTGGGATACCAGCCGTCAATTATATCCGTATCAATAAGGTTTACAGCATATGGCTGATTAATCGGCAGAACCTGCGCCTGTTTTAACAGAAGCTGCTCGGCTTCCACCAGTTTGTTGTATCGTTCGGCACCGTCCATTGACATTGATTCCCTGATAAGGGCGTTGTACTGCTCATCATTATAAGATGCACTGTTAAGATTGCTGTTGCCTTCCCAGAGCTGAAGAAAAGTCAGAGGATCACCGTAATCGCCGACCCAGTTGATTGTGCCCAGAGTATAATCGCTTTTTTCAAGTGAATCGTAATAATCGCTCCACTCCACTTCTTCGATTTTGACGCTGACACTGAGATACTCTTCCCAGTTTTCCTTCATGATCTGCGCAGTTTCGCGGTCAATACTGTTTGTTCCGATACGGATAACAATTTCCGGCAGCTTTTTGCCCAGGGCATACCCTGCCTCATTCAGAAGCTTATTGCCAAGTCCCAGGTCCTGCTCAATTATGCCCTCACGTTCCGGATAACCCTGAAGTTTCGGCACGAGATAATCCACGGGGTAATTGAAGCGGTCCAGTGAACGGATTTTCTCCCAGTCAAGTATGCAGGCAAGACCCGAACGGACCAGAGGATCGTCGAAAGGTTTCTGCCTGTTGTTGAAGAAGAAAAGGCTTACTGCAAATTCAGGATTTATCTCGATATATTTTGGTGAAAGAAGGGTGTCAAAATCTATTCCTGAAATTATCCAGTCGGCTTTGCCGTAATTGAACAAATTTGTGCTTTGCGCAGGTGTGTCCGAGAAAATCATTTTAATGCCCGGAAGTTTTACATTATCCGTATCCCAGTAGTATTTGTTTTTTTCCAGGGTAATTTCCTCGTCCGTTATGCTGACAATTTTAAAAGCGCCGTTTCCAACTATGCCTGACCTGGGCGACCACTGCTTGTTCAGCAGATTTCCGGAAAATACCGGTGAAAGTGAATGATGTGCCAGTACTTTGATAAAATGGGCGGCCGGTTCAGTCAGTTCAACTTCAAGAATATTGTCGTCCTTTACACGGATACCGACCATGGAAGGATCACCGATTCTGCCCTCCCTGAAATCCTTTGCACCAAGGATCGGATCAAGAAGAACTGAATAATCGGCTTTCATTGCCGGATCCAGAAGCCTCAGCCAGGAATTTCTGATATC
>CAZKOK010000037.1:4535-13914 GCA_964554355.1 uncultured Spirochaetia bacterium
ATTGTCGAATCTGGCATTTTTATTGAGATAAAATGTATAGGTCTTTTTATCCTTTGATAATGTCCATTTTTCGGCAATACCGGGCTGCATGGTAAGAGTTTTCGGATCAAAAACCAGAAGGCCTTCGTAAAATGCGGTAAATACCTGGGCTTCCTGCATTGTTATTGCATGATGCGGGTCGAAACTCATACCAGTTGAACTGATAACAACTACAAGGTCGCGCTGTTCAGCCGATATAACTGAAACAAGAGACATCAATATCAGTAAGCAAAGAAAAAAACGTTTCATCATTATAAATCCTTTCGGCAGAATGAGGACAGTGTGCTGTCAGATACCTGATGGTACCGGTTTTGGGGTTTAGTCCTTCTGCAGGTAATAGTTTATTACATTTATATAACTATTTCCACGTAATGGTTTAATAAAAATCTCATTAAATCCGGCTGATTTCAGATTTTCCACCTCACGGTCGTCTGATGTAATGGCAATAAGCGGAATATTTTTATTTTCAGTTCTGATTTTTTTTGCGACTTCGTCACCGTTCATTCCCGGCATATACTGGTCCAGAATCACCAGAGAATATGTATTTTTCTCATACATTTCAAAGGCCTGAGTGCCGTCCTGGGCAAGATCGCATTCGACCCCCAGATTTTTGAGTTTTATCTGAAGGAGTTTTCTGTTGGTAAACTCATCTTCTGCATATAATACTTTTTTTCTCTCATTTCCCATTGTTAATTCTCTCTTGTAATTTCATTTATATAATAATTTACATCATTAAATTCATTCAGGATTTCGTCAAGCTGACTGTCAGCCATTTCAAGATTTTCTGACTTTGCGGCTCTTTCAAGGTCCAGAGCTTTATTTGAAAGGCCCCTGGCCCTTATATTCAT
Source organism: uncultured Spirochaetia bacterium (assembly GCA_964554355.1). Taxonomy (GTDB): domain Bacteria; phylum Spirochaetota; class Spirochaetia; order CAZKOK01; family CAZKOK01; genus CAZKOK01. The sequence continues at coordinate 5,423 of CAZKOK010000037.1, forward strand.
TGCTCCGCCTTTTATTGAATGGGCAATCCGGTGTATTTCGGTTATATGCTTGTCTATGATAGCCTGCTTCAGCTTTTCAACCTGCTTTTCTGTATGGTTTGAATACCTGAGCAAAATTTTTACTGCAGTCTCTCTGCTGCCCAGTTCCCGTATAAGGTAATCCATATCAAAAGGCGGCTTTACGGACTGCTGTTTTTTTATCATTTCAGATGCCCTGTCTCACCAGAATAAATATTAATAGAATTATGCATAAACGTCCAGAATTTTCTTTAAAATAAATGTTTCACTCTTGAATTTATTATATAAATATAGTTAATTCTTGATTCAGAAACATTTTAGCAAGGAGGATGCGTATCAGAACCTTTATTATTCCCTTTATTATGGGGACTCTGCTTTTAACAGGCGCAGAGCTTTATAAGTCTTTTGATACGGTCAAGGAAGTAAATTTACAGGATAATCCCGAATTACCGGCAGGGACACTGAGTCTTAATGAAGAAGAAAACCGTGAAAAACGGGCTGTATACCAGGCTGAGGAAGACCTGGGGCTTAAGTATTATCAGCACCCTGTTTTAAAAAAAGCCGTAGTTGATTATTTTGCAGAAATCTGCGGCTCAGCTGAAATAGCAGATACTATTCTTGCCAATGCGGCAGAAAATGAAATATCAGCAAGTCTGGCTTTTGCCCTGGCCTGGAAAGAAAGTAATTTCAAACCGGGGGCAAGAAGCATAAATACCAACGGGTCGCAGGACCGGGGACTTTTCCAGCTTAACAGCAGATATTTCAAGTTTCAGAAAGAAGAAGATGTTTATAATTTCCGGATTAATACGGAAAGGGGCCTTCAGCACTTAAAATATTGTCTTGACAGGGGCGGCAGCGAAGTTGTTGCCCTGGCGATGTATAACGCCGGCGGCAATGCTGTCACACAGGGAAATACTCCGTTAAGAACACTTAATTATATTCAGAAAATCCTGAATTACAGGGATGAACTGGAGAAAGGACTGGAAAACCATTTAAAGATTTATCTTGCCAGTCTTCCGGTACTTTTACTTGACCATTATCTTAAAATTAACTTGACAGAGATTGATTCATTAAATAGCCTGTACAAATGATCATAGTTCTTGAAAGAAAAATCAAGGATTCGCAAAAGACACATATTCGCGATTTTCTGGAACACAGAGGTTTCAGAATTCGCGAAATTGTCGGTGAAGAAGAAACCATATTCGGGGCTGTAGGGACTGTCATGATAGACCAGCGGGAAGTTGAAATTCTTCCCGGGGTTGCCCGTGTCATACCTATCAGCAAGCCGTATAAACTGGCTTCGCGTGAGTTTAAAAAAGAAGATACTCTTGTTCAGATTAATGACGTTATTATAGGCGGCAGGCGGGTTGCTATAATAGCCGGTCCATGTGCCGTTGAATCCAGGCAGCAGGTAATTGATATAGCTGAAACTGTAAGGGCTTCGGGTGCCGTGATGCTGCGGGGCGGGGCCTATAAACCGCGAAGTTCCCCATATTCATTTCAGGGTCTGGGAGAAGAAGGCCTTAAATACCTTAAAATTGCGGGTGAAAAAGTCGGCCTGCCTGTCTGTTCGGAAATAGTCACTCCCGGGCTGCTCCCGATGATGAAAGACTATGTGGATGTTTTTCAGGTCGGGGCGCGGAACATGCAGAATTATGAACTGCTTAAAGCTGTAGGAAAAGCCGGAAAACCGGTAATTCTTAAAAGAGGCCTCGCCGCCACGATAGAAGAATTGCTTATGGCGGCCGAATATATCATGGCCAGCGGTACCGACGATGTGATACTATGTGAGAGAGGAATCAGGACATTTGAAACATATACAAGAAATACCCTGGATCTTTCTGCAATACCTGTAATTAAAAAACTCAGTCATCTGCCGGTTATTGTGGATCCAAGCCATGCAACCGGATTAAGGGAAAAAGTCCCTCCGATGTCCCTTGCAGCCATCGCAGCCGGAGCGGACGGACTTATACTTGAAGTGCATACAAATCCTGATAAAGCCCTGTCTGACGGCGCCCAGACGCTGTTTCCTGAACAGTTTGAGAAAATAATGCGTGACATTAAAGCCCTTTCTCCTGTAATCGGAAAAGAAATAGAGAGGGTCCCCGAACACAAGCCCGGAAAAATCAGCACTTCTGCCAAGGCAAAAAAAGGCAAAAACATCGTTGTTGCATTTCAGGGAGAACGCGGTGCATACAGCGAAATGGCCATACATGCCTATTACGGTGAAAAAGGACCGGATCCGCTTCCGTGCCCAAAATTCAGGGAAGTGTTCGATGCCGTGCTTGAAGGAAGAGCGGATTTCGGAATGCTGCCCGTTGAGAATGCGCTGGCAGGCTCGGTTCACGAAAATTATGATCTCCTGCTGGATTATCCGGATATCAAAATAATCGGAGAAAAGAAAATAAGGATTGAACATAATCTGATAGGACTTCCGGACGCCGAAATGACGGATATAAAGCAGATATATTCCCATCCCCAGGGGCTTGCCCAGAGCAGTGAATTTCTGGACAGCCTGGAGAATGTACAGAGGATCCCTTTTTACGATACGGCCGGATCTGTTGCATTCATAGCTAAAGAAGGCAAAAAAGAGTATGCGGCGATAGCAAGTGCCGAAGCCGCCCTCGTTTATAAAATGAAAATCCTGAAGGCCGGAGTGGAGACTAATCCGAGGAATTACACAAGGTTTGTAGTTATTGCACGCAGCAATTACCCTGAACCTGAAAAGAAAGACAAGGGATCAATTGTTTTCTCCATTTCCGATGAGCCCGGCGCCCTGTTCAAATGCCTGAAAATCCTGGCCGACCGCGGGATCAACATGACCAAACTCGAATCCCGCCCGATCCTCGGCAGACCCTGGGAATACATGTTTTACGTTGATATGGAATTCCCCGGGAAAATGGAAAAATTTCATGAGTCGATGAAGGAACTGGAGCAGTATACGGTGCTGTTGAGGCTTCTGGGGGTTTATCCGGTATAAAAACCTCACGCGACGACGCTACGTTGGGAGAAGGGTTTTGGTCTTTTCTTGTAAGGGTAAATCATGGAAATAAAGGAATTAATTGAAGAAGCAAAAAAAATAAACGCTGATTTTGTTTTATCAAATGAATATTTCAGGGCGGGGAATGTTTCAGCTGCACTGATTACGAAAAAGGGAAATATTTATACCGGTATCTGCATCGATATCGGATGCGGCATAGGTTTCTGTGCGGAACATGCAGCGATAGCAGAGATGCTTAAAAACCGGGAAACGGAAATCAGCATGATCGTCGCTGTCAGCAGCGGGAGCATTTATCCGCCGTGCGGAAGATGCCGTGAACTGATGTATCAGATCAATAATGACAACATCCGTACAAAAGTGATAATTGGCGAAAACAAAACAGTAACGCTCGATAAACTGCTTCCGTACCGGTTTCCGGTTTCCCGGGAATTATAAGGACTTTCGAAACACTGTATTATTTGAAACATACAAAAAAAAGATGCAAATGGCTGATTATCAGTGTAATCTGGAATTTGATGTTTTTATTTGGAAAAATGGCACATAACCCTTTGTAAATCACGACAGGAGAATTCGTAAATGACAAAACAAAATAATGAAGCAGTAATAAAAATAGATACGGACCGGATTATTGATGATATTGATCCCAGGATTTACGGGATTTTCATGGAGCCTATAGGAATCAACAGAGAAGGCAGCGTACGAAACACCTTATACGGACCTGTATACGACCCTGATTCGCCGCAGGCTAATGAGGACGGTTTTATTATTGAATACATTGAGGCAGCAAAAGAACTCCGGTTGACTAATATGCGGTGGCCGGGAGGAAATTTTACAGCCAATTATGACTGGATGGACGGTATAGGCCCCGGGAATAACAGGCCTGTACGCAAAGAGCTGGCATGGGGTGTAAACGAAAGCAATCAGGTTGGAACCGACGAATGGATAAAGCTGAACAAGGCGATCGGTTCGGAAAATGTTGTCTGCTTCAATATGGGGACCGGGACCCTGAAGGAGGCATGCGCCTGGGTGGAATACTGTAACGGAGAACAGGGAACTTATTATGCTGATCTTCGTGCGAAATACGGTAATCCCGAGCCATATGCGGTAAAATACTGGTGTCTCGGCAATGAAGTTGACGGTGAACCGTGGATTATTGCATACAGGAATTCTGAAGATTACTGCAAACTGGCCAGGGAGATCGCCAAAGCCGTAAAAAAGATTGATCCTTCCGTGTCGCTGATAGCAAACGGCGCTTCCAATTACAAACCGAACATGGACTGGGTGGAATGGGACTGGAAAGTCATTAATGCACTGAGGGGGCAGGCTGATTTCCTTTCCGTGCACCGCTACTGGGAATATTCGGAAGATTATTATGAGCATATGGGCAGGCAGGCTATTGAACTTGAAGAAAAGATAGCCGTACCGGCGGCGCTGGCAAAGACAGTGCAGAGCGTTTACAGAATGGAAAAGCCGATGTTTATCTCTTTTGACGAGTGGGCTCCCATCGGACCGCATATAGGCAGGGGAGGAGGACACAGGTCGACACTTGCTGCTGCCCAGTTCTTCAATGCTTTCATCCGTCATGCGGATATGGTTAAAATGGCCAATTACACATTGCTTACGTCTATTCTTGCCTTTGATCCGCAAAGCAACAGACGGTTTAGATCACCATTCTTTTATACATTTAAAATGTATTCCAATAATTGCCATGGTACATCCATAGACAGCATGGTAAAATGCGGCACATTTGACGTTGATGACAAATACAGGAATGTTCCCTATCTCGATGTTTCGACGGTGCTGTCAGCGGACAGGAAAACACTGATACTCAATGTTGTTAACCGCCATAAAGAAGAGTCTATTAATACTGAAATCATCAATTGCTCTAAAGAATTTAATAAGGAAGCAATAGTTTGGGAAGTATGCGGTGAAGATCTTGAGCAGCCATATGAGTATGCAGAGAAGGATGCATACATGCCTGAAGAGAATACACTGTTAACCAAAGGCCGAAGTATAAGCTATTCATTTCCTCCGCACTCTTTCTCGCAGATTGTTTTTGGCTGTAAATGAGTTATTGGCATATCGCCCCGTATTTCTATCCGATATCAATCCGCGGCCGTATGCATTCTTCCCATGACCCTTTCCCCCGTCAGCGATCGCAGACGGCTACAAATATAAATAACCATCTGTGTCTCTGTGAACTCTGTGTGAAACATCTTAATCCGCTTTCACTAACGAAACCCTTTCACAGAAGCCCATCCATCCTTCACTAAAAACGTAGCGTCGTAGGGTGAGGCATTTTCCCTGTGGGTGTTATGAAAGGGGTCTTTACTGTGCCGAAACGTTGATCCCCAGTTTTTTTAACTGTTCCATTTCTTCCTGGCTGGAGACGTATTCGTGTTTTTTCTGGTTGGAGCGGACGACGCAGTTTTTAATGGCTGTGATTTCGAGTTTGATGCCCTTGATCTTTTCGCGCTCTTCCTTGGGCGTTTCGGATTTGAAATATGTGTCAAGTGCAGGAAGTTTCTGCAGAAGAACAGTCAGATCGCCGATCTGCCGGCTTAGAAATTCCAGGATATAATCTTCTTCTGCAAGCTGCAGTTTTTTAAATGAAGTGCTTAATTTGTTTGATACAGAAAAAAGCAGCCTGGTCTTTTTGAATGATTTTTCCACAAAGGCCTGAAAATTCAGTCTCAGGGTCTTTTTTGCTCCGGTGACTTCATCAAAAAATTCAAGCTCAATGATTTTTTCTTTGGTCTTGCGTTTCAGGACTTTGGCCACCCAGTCCTTGAATTTTTCGCGGAATGATTTCTTGCGGTTTTCCAGTACATTGTTGTTCTGGACAAGTTTCTGAAGGGCTTTTTCCAGGTAGCTTCCCGCAGAAGCAACAGCCAGGACAGATTCCAGCAATATCGGCTTATATGATACGACTTCCTTTTTCTTCTGTTTTTCTTCTTCAACTTCAATGCGCTTCAGGACCGCATTCTGCAGTTCGGTCTTCTGGGCTGAATATTTTTCAAGAAGAAGTTCCTTTACAAGTTCAGGATAAAAGGGAGTATTGGGGATCTCGTTGGGAAAATTCTTTTTAATAAGTTTGACAATCTTGTCCGAATTAGCCAGCACATTATTTTCCGGCAGCTTAAGCTTGAACATGATTCTTTCATCAATCGCCTGTTTATATGTTTCCCGCAGGTAAACTGTAAGTTTTTTGAAAATAACCTGAATTTTACCTATTGTCTGGTTTATCTGATTGAAATTATCATAGATAATTTTAATCGCAAAATTATCGGATCCCATTTTTACCTTGACAATCAGTTCTGCTAGGATACGGGTATTAATATCGGGTGAGTTTTCTACAACACGCGTCCACTGGAAATAATTCATCAGATCAAGCAGGGTTTTTATTTTATCCAGCGACAATGTTTCCAGCCCGAAGGTATAATAATTGTTTATATGCTCAAGCTGTGAATCAAACTCGGAAAGGCGTATACTTATCTGGTCCAGTTTTTCCGATTCCAGGAATGCGTCCCTTGTCGGGACAATAACCTCGGACTGTTTGCGGTCATTCTTGTATGGATCAGTCCGGATAATACCTTTCTGCAGGAGGGTATTGTAGATGCTTTGAAAAGCCGCATAAATGAGACGGAAATATTCTTTTAGAGGCGGAAGCTCCTTTGTTTCAAGGAATTTTGCATAAGTATTTAACTTTTCATCCAAAAGAACTTCAAAACTTTCACCTTCTTGCATACAATTGAAATTATGGTATAAAATTCCTTCGGAAGCAAGAAAAGAAAATTGGATATGGGTGAAATTGGGTCATTTCTACATGAAAAACTGATTATAGGCTGCCTTTTTAGCGATGAAAGAAAGCTGGTGTCTCTTAAAGACCGTCTTCGGGAGGAATTCGGGCCTGCAGATTTCGAAAGCAGAATATTTCCCTTTAAATATACGGATTATTACAACAGAGAGATGGGAGAAAGAATATTCAGGATATTCTATTCTTTTAAAAACCATGTTAATCCTGAAGATCTTGCGGCCATGAAAATAAAGACAAATAATATTGAAAATGAGTATACCGACGGCAAGTGCCGCAGCATAAATCTTGATCCGGGGCTTTTGAATTTAAGCAGACTCATTCTCGCATCGACCAAAAACAACGCTCAGAGGGTCCCTCTTAAAGACGGGATTTATGCAGAAGTTACCCTCCTTTACAGGCAGGGAAGATTTGTTTCCCTGCCCTGGACTTATCCCGATTTTAAATCCGGCGATTATGATGAAGACCTTATAAAAATCAGAAAAAAATATAATGAATTTCTAAAGCAGCAGGGCTGAAAAGCCTGTTATATAGTATGTGAAAAAGTTTATGCTCTTTTTCATTATCCTGGTTTTCTCCTTATTTTCGTGCTTTCTGCCTGAAGGCCGGACGGTTCAGGTTGTACTGCCTGAGCTTCCGGCCGAATGGCGGGAGTTCGCCCGGGACCGGGACTGGATTATTGAGTATTACAGTGACGGAGATATAAAAAGGGTTGTCGGCCGCCATGATACTGATGTTATCAGTATAAAAATGGGATTGTCACCGTATTCAGTAATCACAGCCCGGCCTGACGGCGATTTTCGTCCGGCCGGAATCTGCCGGGAAGCCGGAGACTGCATTTACAGGCTGTCATGGGACCAGGGAGCGGCAGCCCGGTTTTTTCTTGATCTTCCCGGGCTTGCTGACAGGATGTATGACTGCAATCTGACCCTGATTGCAGAAAAATTCATGGAAAAAAGCAATGGGGATCCATGGGCAATTGACAGGGATTATCTAAAGCGGCACCTGATACAGGGTACCCTGAACGGCAGCAGATTCAGAAAACTTGAGTACAGGACTATTGAACCGGGGATTCCTGAACCGTATACAAGCTGGGACCCGTTTTATGCAGGGAAAGAGGACGGTTCAACCGGCTGTCTGCAGGGGAGAAATGTGTTTTACAGTAATGGAGAAAAAACAATTGTTAATTCAGACAGTAATGGATGGACAATGACGGTTTTGAAGGATGACGGTTCTATAGATGTATCATTCGGGAATTGGTAAGGGTTTTATGCCCGTCTTCCGTAATCAGCACATCGTTTTCAAGGCGGATACCGCCTTCGTGTCTGTCATAAAGTCCGGGTTCTATGGTGATAATCATCCCGGGTTCAAGAGGAATACTGTCCCTGCCCCGCAGATAAGGGGCTTCATGAACATCGAGCCCTATCCCGTGACCGAGGGCATGGTCCAGGGTAAATCCCTGATCTGAGAAAATGGAAGCGGCAAGATCATTCAGTTCTTTGGTGCCTGTACCGGGTCTGCATGCTGACATGCAGCTTTTATGGGCCATAGCTGTAAGCGAAGCCATCAAATGCTGTTTCTCCGACAACGGCTCCCTTGTTATGCCTACGGTTACATCGGTGCAGTAGCCGCAGTACCTGACTCCGAAATCAATAAGCG
>CAZKOK010000038.1:0-13895 GCA_964554355.1 uncultured Spirochaetia bacterium
CGGTCATTTCTGCTTCCAGAATATTGAAAGGTATATCCTTATTTCCATCAATATACTAGTGTCCGCCTTTATCTACAAGATGATAAACAAGCCGGGCAGAGTTTTTCATATCAGTTTTTTTCATCTTTTTCTCAAATTTCCTGAATATTTGCTCTATCAACTCCAGGGATTTATCCATTGTCTGTTTTTTTCTGTCCCTTATCCGTTCTTCCTTGGTCTCAAGATTTTCGATTTCCAGATGGATACGGGGAAGTATTTCATGTGCTTTTATGGCGGCTTTTACAATATATTCAATATACGTTCGCGGATCATCGATTTTCAGGGCCTCCAGATTTCTGAATTCTTCATTAATTACTGAAAGAATTATATTATTATGGTAATCGATTATTGCCAGAAACAGGTCCATTTTATCTTCAAAATAGGCATAAAAGCTTCCGACGGCAGCATCTGCTTCCCTTGCAATTTCCTTGGCATTGGTATAATAGTAACCTTTTTCCGCGAAAAGCCTTATCCCTGCCTCTATGAACCTGTTTCGTGTCTCTATGCTTCTATCCTGTTTCGGTTTCCGTGTTTTCTTTCCATTCATACAGTTATTGTATTCGAAACGGAAAAGCGGTCAAGTTGTTTTTATGAAAAAAAGTTCACATTTTTCTTGACTATATGAACTAAAGTTCATATTTTCATAAAAAAGACAATTGAGGAGCAATATGAATAATAAAAAACTGAAAAAAGATGACTACAACAGCAGAATCAACAGCAATTTCCGGCCGATGAATAATCTGTCATTCAGATTCATGACAGGAATCTTTTCTATCCGGGATATAAAAACTCCCCCAATGCGGAAAATCGAAAAAGCTGAAATAAAAAAAGGAGAAACTGTCCTCGATTATGGATGCGGACCAGGCTCATTCACCATGGCGGCAGCGGAAAAGGTCGGTCCGGAGGGAAAGATCTACGCGGCGGATATTCATCCTCTGGCAATAAAAACGGTCCGGAAGAAAATAAGTAAAATGAAAGCTGCAAATATTCAGACAATTATGGTACAAAAGAAAACTGGACTGCCTGAAAACAGCACTGATATCGTTCTGCTGTTCGACATTATTCATGCCTTTAAGGACATGACTCCTTTTGTGGAAGAATTCCTGAAAATTCTGAAACCGGGCGGCCGCATCGCTGTTGACGATCATCATATGACGGAACACAGTATTATCAATTCCATGACTGCATCGGGCCGGTTGCGGCATATCAAAACCAGCGGTAGTGTAGTACTTTTTCAGGGAATGGTATCATGATATTTGATTCCGTTTCCTGATAAAATCAATACAGGCTGATTCCATCTGCTGCAAACCCGGCTTTTTAATCGGTAAGTACTCTGCATTCCCAGGAATCACCAGGTCCTGTTGCCTGTGGTTTTTCCGCTACTGCCGATATCCAGTTCTTTTTCGGAATATTGTCTATTCCAATCAGCAGATACCCGGCTTCATTCAGGAATTTCCTGTATTCACCGGGTGTATGATATTTCATATCAAGCAAATCAGCCCATTTACTGTTCCGTTTTTTAAAATTCTCATCCTCATACGCTTCGTTAACAAGCAAGAATCCGCCACCGGGCTTAAGGACACGTTTTATTTCCTTCAGGTCATTAATCAGGTCAGGCCAGAAGTAATATGTTTCAAATGCCGTTACAAGATCGAACATATTGTCTTTATAGGGCAGCTCTGATACGCTTGCGTGATTTATTTCAACCTGGCTCCTTTTAATCAGACTCCTGTTCACTTTTCCGGCCAATTCAACCATATCAGGAGAAAAATCAATACCGTATACCTTTCCATGCGGACTTAGGAATGCCAGTTCCTGTACTGCCCTGCCGACAAACCTCCCCAGTTTTCCTTATCGAACATCAGGACCTGCGGATTCTTGTGGATACAGGTGAAACCTGTGAAACCAGACAGAACCCTCACCGCCCCGGCCTGAACAGGTGGTTTACCGAAAACAGCGCCAGGTTCCGGCTGACACGAAAATCCGAAGCCGGACCGGTTCTGGAAAAAGCAGGCATTCAAACTGATTCGATAACACACGTCATTCCTACCCATCTTCATCAGGACCACATGGACGGTATGAAGTTTTTCAGAAATTCGCAGCTTTATATTCACCAAAAAGAATACAGGCAGTTCTTTAAACCCGGTGCATCGATGAACGGCTATATAAAAGCAAATCTGCCTGAAAATTTTTCTCCATGTCTGTATACCCTTGATGATGGTCCGTTTGAGAATTTCCCTGCAAGCAAGGGTTTAAACAGCGACGACAGCATACGTATTGTCGGTCTTCCGGGACACACTGAAAACCATATCGGAGTCCTGGTAAAGGAAGATGATCTTTATTATCTTTTTTCAGGCGACCTGGCCTTTACCCAGCAGATGCTTCTTTTTCCGGTTCCATGTGAATTGTCGCTTCCATACCGTTTTTCCTGTTAATCGCTTTTTCAATTTTATCTACCAGATCATGGCCGTCCCTGATCTGTTTATTTCCCTCAAGCCTGATATGAAAGGTAAGTTCTGTATGGTTGCCGTAACTGTGGACATGGTAATGATGACATTGATAGTCTTTGCCTGTCGTTTCAATTATCACCTCGCGGATCTGATTAATCAGATCGTCAGAGGGAGATTCGCCCAGAAGAGGGTCAGCATCATCTTTTATGATTTTTATGCCCGTATAGATAATCAGACCTCCGATGATGATACCCAGCATACCATCTATCCACCAGATATACCGTCCGATAATAACGCCTATCAGAACCAGCAGTGAAGCAAGAGCATCGCTCCGGTGGTGCCAGCCGTCCGAGCGCAAGGCCCGCGACCGGGCTTTTTGGGCTGCCCAGAAAGAGAACCTTGCCATAGCTTCCTTTACAATTACCGATACAGAAAAAACCCATATCATGATATTCCTGAATTCGTATGTCTGGTGACTGCGCAGCTTATCGATTGACGCAAGTATGAAATTACCCCCTGCAACTGCAAGAAGAACGCCAATGATAATTGATGCTATAAGTTCAAAGCGGCCGTGCCCGAACGGATGCTTTTCATCCGATCCCTTCGAGGACACTCTGGCGCCGAGGACTACAACTCCCGAGGTCAGCGAATCTGAAAGTGTATGCCAGGCGTCGGCGATTACGGCTATCGATCCTGTAATAAGCCCGGCATAGTATTTCAGGCCAAAGAGCAGAATATTAATAGCGATCGACAACCATCCTTCGATGTATGATAGTCTTTTATTCATAACCCCTCCGGAATTATTGGTTAGTTTAATCTTACTAACCAATAATTCATAAAAAAATTAATCCAGGATTTTTTTGAGTATTGCAGCCAGCTTTTCCCGTTCTTTCCCATCAAGACCTGCAGCCAGCTTTTCAGCAAAAATATCATGAAACTGCTCATGCAGATCGGATATCTCCTTCCCTTTTTTTGTCAGATGAAGAAACTGGACCCTCTTGTCTGCTTCCGACTGGACTTTCATGATATATCCCAGTTTTTCCAGTTTATCGACATGATTCGTAACCGAGGGTTTTGTGACCTTTAGTTTTCTTGCAAGAAGACTCAGGGGCGGATTACCCTCATGTCTGATCAGATCCAGATAATGGATCTGGGTTGAAGACAGCTTATGCAGTTCAGAATTTCTTATATATTCGGATTCTTCAATATTGATCGTATTAATGAGTTTTTCAAATAATAATGACAGTTCATTTCCCTGCATTTAGTTAGTATACATTAACTAATTATAAATGTCAAATAAAAACTCACCTGTAGTATCCGCTAAACAGCGCCGCAGCAATTGAAACGATTACTGCGGAATTATAAACAAGATGAAGCCTGTTGGTAGCCGGAATACTCAGGCGCTTGAAATTACGGACGTGGTTCCAGGCTGAAACAGCCAGAGGAAGAGATGCTGTGCTGAATACAGCGTACCAGGGAAAAATCCCGGCGATGATATAAACAACAGTAAGAACATACATCAGCACCAGCAGCGATTCGTACAGGCGGGTACTCCACATGCTTCCGATACGCACACTCAGGGTCCCAAGGCTAAGGCGGTGATCCCTGCTGAAATCCCGCATTTCATTACTGATCATTAATGCAGGGACTAAAAGACTCCCAGGCAGGCTGATAATAACAGGCATCCAGGAAAACGAGGAAGCAAACGGATAATATGCCCCCAGACTCATCAAAGGCCCCATCAGCAGGAATGAAAGAGGGACACCCAGGCCTTTCCTTTTGTAAACAAACGGTTCACCTGTATACGCGTACGAACCCACCAGACCGGTCAGACCGATCACAAGCATCCATATATCGGAAATAAATACAAGATACAGACCTGTCAGCGCCGCAATTCCGAGGACAGCAATACCGGATAAAAAAACAAAAATATCGAATACATTGCGTTCCCTGCCGAGGAATTTTCTCACCAGCATTCCCGGATCAGGGTACTTGAAGCTTCCTTCAAAAAAATCATTTATCAGGTTTGCCCCCGCCTGGGAGGCAAGTCCTGCGATTATAACAAGCCCGATTACCAGCCAGTCATGCCATGCCCTGCCCGAAAAAAGATGCCCGTCGATAAAGGCAGCAAGTATCCCGTAACCGACAGCTGCTGCGGCAAGAGTAAGTGAAAAAGGGCGTAAGGCTGTCCAGTAGTTTTTTATGAATTTCAGAATTGATTTTCTGTTCAAGCAAAGACTCCGGTCGTTGTGCAGACAAATGCATTGATTACGGATTATTCCACAATATGCCTTTTTATGCTATACTCAGGCCCATTATATATTCAAGGACAAACACCATGAGTAAACTCATTCATTTATTAATCATCATTTCAGTCCTGACAATATTCTTAGGCTGTGGACAGAAAACAGATAACGGCAGCTTATCCATAGGATTAATGCCGGCTGTCGACAGCGCTCCGTTCTTCTATGCGGAAAAACAGGGATATTTTGATAAGGCAGGTATTTCCGTGGAATTCACTGTCTACACAAATGCCCAGAACAGGCAGACGGCCCTGCAGACAAATCAGATAGACGGCGCCATGACCGATCTGATTGCACTGATTATCAACAAGGCTGAAGGGTTCCAGGTTAAGGGGACCATGTCCACTGACGGAAGTTTTATGCTGATAAAAAATAAAGACGGATCCGGAAATACAAAACCGGTTATCGCCATGATGGAAATCAGTGTTTCAAATTACCTTGTAAGCAGATATATGGAAGGCATTGAATACACAAAAATGTATATTTCCGAAATTCCCGTGCGTCTGCAGGCTGTTGTTTCCGGAAGCGCAGACATGGGTCTTTTCCCCGAACCGATAGCGTCTATCGGTGAACTTCAGGGCCTGGAGAAAGTGACCTACCCCGGCATTCCGGAAGAGAGTCTGGACCTGATGGTATTTACAGAAAAAGCCCTGGCGGGAAAGAAAAAAACAATCGGTATTTTTCATAAGGTATATGCCGAAGCTGCAGCCGAACTTGCCTCAGACGACCGGCTTGCCCGTGATATTCTTGCTGAATATATCACCAGTATTCCTGCTCCCGCCAGGGACAAACTTATTCTGCCTGAGTATGGTAAACCATCGGTCCCGTCTGTAAATTTCGTAAAGGAGATATCATCCTGGACCGCCGATCTGACCGGGCAGAAAATATCAGTCAAATACTCCGAACTGTTTGACGACAGGTTTATCCCCTGATGATTTCGGTACAGGGTGTCAGCTTAAGTTACAATTCTGTGCCGGCACTCAGCAATGTCAGCTTTGCCATTCCGGCCGGCAGTACCGTTGCCCTTGTCGGGGCAAGCGGCTGCGGAAAAACAAGCCTGCTGTATCTTCTGGCGGGTCTTTTAAATCCTGACTCAGGGAAAATAGACATCGCAGAAAACCTGAAACCAGCTGCACTTCTGTTCCAGCAGGACATGCTCCTTCCCTGGAAAAACATCCTTAACAACACAATCCTCGGCATGCTGCCCTGTGACGCTTCGACAAAAGAGAAAGCTCTGGCTGTTCTGGAAAAACTCAGAATTCAGGACCAGGTGAACAAATATCCTCACCAGTTAAGCGGCGGTCAGCGTCAAAGAGCAGCTCTGGCCAGGGCGCTGGTCCGCGACCCCAGTCTGCTGCTGCTTGATGAGCCGACTTCTTCGCTGGACGAAATAACAAGGGAACTTCTGCAGACAGACCTCAAACAGACAGCCAGGGAAACGGGTATTACAATGGTATTCGTTACCCATAATACGGAAGAAGCAGTATTTCTGGGCCAGTCCATTCTTGTAATGAAACGGAGAGGCATATACAGTCAGATACGGAATGATTCATATCCGCTGCCAGAAGCAAGAAAGGAACAGCTGTTTTTCGAAACCTGCTGCCTGGTCCGCAATGCGCTGGAGGAAGCGCGCGCCTATGAACAGTAAATCCATGCTGAAAGGAATCGGGATTATTCTTCTTCTCTGGCTTATTCTGGCACCTGTAATAAATCAGCCCGTAGTGCCTTCTGTTGCTGCAGTGGCTTTGGAACTCATCAAGGAAATTAAGGCAGGGAAAGTGTTCCTTCATATTTTAATCAGTCTGTACAGAATAGCCGCAGCCATGTTTCTTGCACTCTTGACAGCTGTACCTCTGGGAATTCTTGCAGGCAGGAACAAGGCTGCACGTTCAATCCTGTCTCCGCTGTCTTATCTGTTATATCCTGTCCCGAAAATTGCTTTTTTACCGGTTTTAATGATCCTGTTCGGCCTCGGGGATCTGCCTAAAATACTGCTGGTAGGCATGATTCTGTTTTTTCCGGTATTCATTGCAGTCAGGGACAGCGTTCTTGATCTTCCGCAGGAATACGATTACATAGCCAAAGTATTCAGACTGGGCAGGAAAAAAATCCTTAAGGACATCATACTGCCGGGGATACTTCCGAGGATCCTGTCCTCGATCCGGATCTCAATCGGCATAAGCCTGGCCGTTCTGTTCTTCAGTGAAAACTTTGCCACGAGTTACGGCATCGGATATTATATTATGAACAGCTGGATCATGGCAAATTACCCGCGGATGTACGTTGGAATCATCTTTCTGAGTATTACCGGTGTAACGCTTTACCTTTTTGTGGATAAACTGGAAAAAAAGATCGTGCCCTGGGCTGACAGAAAGTGAATATTATTCCTGCTGCTGCAGAAAAGGCGGATCCTCCGACAAAAATCCTTTCCTTACCTCGCTCCGATAAACATGATTACTGTCCCTATTGTCTTGAAAAGGATCCGCACATCAATAACAGGATTCAGATTTTTTATATAGTAGAGGTCATAAGCGGTTTTGTCCCTGTATTCTTCCAGCGAACTGGTATGAATGAAGTGAATCTGGGCCCAGCCTGTAATTCCGGGTTTGACATTAAGGCGATAGAGATAGCAGGGGATTTTTTCGGATGCCATTTTATGATAATGCTCCATTTCGGGACGCGGGCCGACAATACTCATATCACCTTTCAGAACGTTGATAAACTGCAGGGTTTCATCCAGACGCGTTTTTCTGATGAAATTCCCGATTTTTAAAAGCCTCTGTTCGATATTGCTGTTGGGGTTATCATTCCGGAAATCCCTGTTACTCATCGAACGCAGCTTGTACAGAGTGAAGGGTTTTGAGTTTTTGCCTGTGCGTGTCTGTGAGAACACAGGACTCTGCCTGTCTTCGAGGAAAATAATCAGGCATATGATCATCAGGGGTATACACAGAATCAGCAGGAAAATCAGAGACAGAACAATATCAGCAACTCTCTTAAGCCACAGATACCATATTCCGGATTTTATGGAAAGCTGCTTTTTAAAACGGACGGCAATATCAATCGGGATTTTTTTTAATGCGGCCCCGCACAGACTGAAAATAATGCGGCCGTCATGTTCCTCTGCACCAGGTCCGCCGCTGCCCTGCTTTATCGCGATTTTCCCTCTGCATACATTCCGGATACTTTCAAATATATCCGTGAATTCCGGGTACGCCCCCTTAAGCCGGATTTCCACAGTCTTCATAAGCCTGCTTCCTGTAAACTCAAATATAAACCAGCTGAAAAAAGGAATTGCCAGGGTCAAAAGACCGGAATACAGGACCGGCAGGAAATCATGATACCGCCGGAAAATACAGAACAGTCCGTATACAAAAACCTGAATAACCAGGTTTTTGGCCAGTGCCTTTATTATTTTACCGGCTCCCGGTGATGAATATGATGTAAGATTGTAAAACCTGAAAGCATAATATAGAAGACACAGCAGGACAGCTGCCGATGCAGAAAAAAGGATTCCATCTGTAAAAAACCAGACAGCCAGAAAGGACAGAATTATATCTGAAAAAAAACGGATGTATTTTGTATAGAAACGCTTAATCAGCATAATATGACTAGTACATTATATGGTTATTTTGCACAAGGTGTCTGTCTGTTCTGTTTTTACAATGGCCATGTGCCCGAAAAATTTATATTCATATATTGCTCTTTTCCGGAAAAACAACAGAATATTTGCATTCGTTTTCTTTAACCATTTTAAAGGTCCCGTCAAGCTGCCCGGCGAGACTGTTCATCATTTCAATAAAAATATCCCTGCTTTTCGGGACAGCAGGATCTTTGACATTATCAGCAACAATGTTACAGATTGTTATTTAAAGCAGGTTCTTATCATTATGTTTGCAAAGCATTATCCCGAACTTTCTTGTATTTGTTTCAATGGAACAACTATTGAAGGCTTCAATAATTGTTTCATTGATTATTAATCCAAGAGGCAAACAGACATCCAGAGCCATATTCATTTCTTCAATATCAAGCTTGAATTCTATACTGTTTTTTCTGTTCTCATAATATTCGGAATACTTCTTAACAAGATCATGAATATACTGTCTGATATTGATTTTGGTGAAATCCCTGTTTCTGTAAAGTTGTTCATGCAGCAGAGCCATTGAGGATATCCTTGTCTGGATTTCCCTGAAATCACGGATTTCTGTCGGATCGGTCAGTTCCGTCAGCTTGATATTCAATATTCTGCTTTCTAAGCATTGAAGTCTCAAGAACTTTATTGATCGTATGATCCAGTATTGACAGATCTTCTATCGGCTTCAGCAGGAAATCCACAGCTCCCTTTCTTAATGCTGCAATTACATCCTTAATGCTATCGATCCCTGAAATAACCGCTGCCTGTATCTGTATGCGCGGCTTGTTTTTTTTCATGTAGGCAGGAACTTCAAACCCATCGACCTCGGGCATCATCAGGTATGATTTTGTTATCTCATGGTGGCAGGATTCCTACGATTATCAGAAAATATCCGGGAAAAAAGGATTACCATCTCCAATGATAATCCCTGAAATTCATTATCAGACAGGCACAAATCAGTCTTTATATAATAATCACATTTTCCTCGCTGTTACAAACTTCAGGGAAAATAAACCTGGGAATGTGGCAATTATTCTTGATGAAATTGATACTCATCATCTGAAAGTCAATGAAGACTACTAGCTGATCAAAGCCGAGTTCTTTCTTGACAGAAAAGATTTTATTAATGCCGGAGAATGCTGCAGAAAAACAATAGATAAAAAACCCCACTCCATATCTGCCCATCTGATTCTTGCTGAAATATATCTTCAGCTGAAAATGCCCCAAAAAGCTGAATTTGAAATAATGAATTCGCTGTTTATCGATAAAACTGCTCCGCCTGGATATTACAATTATTATAAATACTGCAAATCCGCAGATGATAAGGAGGGGCTAAAAAATTGCATTGCAAAAACAAAGGAACTGCTGAGTGGTGAAATACATATTTTTACAAATGAAATGTTTCCGCTTAATGAGGAGCGCAGAAAAGCAATTTTGGAAGAATTATTAAATAACAACAATTTCCACTAAAATAAAGAGAAGATTTTTTGTTCCACATTGTATTGACATTTTATATGTGATAATGCCAATTATTATACAAGGAGACGCATATGCAGAAAAATATTCTGATTTGCGGAATGGGTGTGATTGGAAGCATTTATGCCCTTTGTCTGACCAAAGCAGGCTGTGCAGTCACTTGCCTGGCCCGCGGAGAACGACTGACTTCCCTCCGGAAAAAAGGTCTGGTTATCCGCAATATTTTTCTTGATGAAGAAGAGTCTGCAGAAGCGGATGTTACTGACAGCATTCCTTCCGCTGCGCAATATGATATCATTTTTATTATGGTCAGATCCGGCCAGATTATGGATGTCTTTGAGCAGCTCAGAAAGAAAAAAGCATCTGCAGAGGCTGTAGCTGTAATCGGAAACAATCTGGAAGATCTGGAATCACAGTCTGCGGTATTCGGCAGGGACTGCTTCGTGGCCGGATTCGGGGCTTTCGGCGGTTATCAAAAAGATGATACTGTGTTATATCTTGACGGACGTACTGTCAAAAAAAACAGTCCCGAGCATCGCTCGCATACAACTCTCGGTATAATTGATGAATCTGCACGTCCCGCTTTGAAACTGATAATGGAAACACTGACTGCATCAGGCTGTCCGGTATCCGATAGTCCCGACATTCAATCCTGGTTTCTTTATCATGCAGCGCTTGTTTTTCCTCTTGCCGGGGCCATATATTCTGCAGGAGGAGAACAGGAACGATTCTGCCGTACACGCGATGCCATCACCCTCGGGGTCCGGGCCTGTCATGAGAGCTTTCGCGCCCTCCGCTCTCTCGGATATCCAATACAGCCCAAAAGCCTTAAAAACCTGATTGTCATGCCTGAATGGATCCTGGTCCCGATGCTCTCGAAAAAAATGGATGGCGAGGCGGCGCGTATCGCAATGTTCGGACATGCCAATGCTCCGGGAGGACACAGCGAGATCAGCAGCCAGGCGGAAGCGTTTGATAAAATTATCAGCAAGGCGGGGACTCCGCTTCTTTCATGGAAAAAGCTTCTCCCCTGTTTCAACAAACAGGATGAAAAAAACCTGATTGCCGACGGCTCAAGGAAAATCAGGCTGAAAATCTGGTAATGAAAACGGAATTATTGATTATTTGCCTGAATGTGTTTACTTTTTAAATGATGAATGAAAGCGTTTTGGAACAGAATACACCGGGGAAAATTATCGGCATCGGAAGAACAGCTGAAATCAGGGAATGGTCCCGGGATAAGGTCATAAAAATCTATTTCAAAGACATGCCTGACGAAATGGTAAAAAGAGAATGGGAAGTCTGCCGGATTCTTTCCCTGGCCGGAGCTCCGGCCCCTGCCTGTCACGATATAATCAACCTCGAAGACGGGAGAGAGGGACTTGTCTTCCGCAGGATAAACGGAGAAACTCTCGGACCGAAATATTATTCACACATCTTTGAACTCGGCAGGAAGACACAGGACCTTATCAGTCTCCACCGGTCTATTCAGATCCCTGTTGATAAAGATTCAGGTCTGCCGTCAGTTAAAGAGAGGATTATCGGCACTGTAAAAGCCCTTACTGCACTTGCCGACAGTGAGAAAGAAAAAATCATCCGATTGACAGAACAACTGCCCGAAGGCTCTATTCTCTGTCATGGTGATTTCCATCCGGACAATGTTATGATAGAAAACGGGAAACACCTGGTTGTCGACTGGATGACGGCGGGCACAGGTCCGGCTGTTGCCGATGCAGTCCGGACATATGTTCTTTGGCGTTTTGTTACCCTTCCTGACAAATTTCCATCTGCTGCGAAGCCGTTTATAAGGTTCTTCACAAAGCTGCTTGCAGGAAAATATCTGAAAGATTATCTGAGGATATCAGGAATCAGGCGAACAGAAGCGGACCCCTGGATACTGCCTATGGCCGCAGCCCGTCTGCTGGAAGGTTTTTCCGGAATACAGGAACGCAGGCTGGTCCGGTTTATAAGAAGAGGCCTTAAGAAACAGCAAAACAAATTATCATGACCTTCAGGATTCTGCAGCCGATTCTCCGGCAATTTCTCCAAGTTTCATTATGCCGTTTTCGATTTCCTGACCTACCGGAGTACCGCAACTTATCCTGAGGCAGTTTGTATATTTGCCGCCCGGACTGAACACAGGGCCCGGGACAATGCCGATTCCGGCAGCTGCAGCTTTCCGGAACAGAACCATTGAATCTGCATCCGGATGCAGTTCAATCCATAAAAAAAATCCACCCGCCGGGTTTGATATTTTTGTATGCGGAGGAAAGTGTTCCGAAACAAGCTGCCTTGTCACGGCATTCTGCCGGGCAATATTCTTCCTGAAAAAACGGAGATGGTATTCATATCCCCCTTCCTTTAAAAAAACCGCAAAGGCTTTCTGCAGCAGCATGCTGCCTCCAAGAGTCCGGTTTACTTTTATTGATGTGCAGACCCGCAGGTATTTTCCCGGAATCATCCAGCCTGTCCTGATTCCCGGACTTATAATTTTGGAAAATGATGAACAGTAGATTATGCCGCCGTCCCGGTCAAAAGATTTGGCAGGAACTGTATGTCCCTTTTCAAACGAACATTCACCGTAAATATCATCTTCAATTAATACCACGCCATATTTCCGGCCGAGTTCACTCAGCCGCTTTTTATTTCCATCGGGCATATGGAAGCCAAGCGGATTCTGGAAGCATGCTGAAAAAATGCAGGCTTTTACATTATTCCGCATAAGCACCGTTTCAAGAATATCCGGATCCATTCCTTCAGCGGGGGAAGTCGGAATTTCTATCACCTTCATTCTCAGTTCTTCAAGCATGGCGATAAAGCCGAAGAAAGCAGGACTTTCAATGGCAACAACATCTCCCGGGCCTGCCGCAGCCTGAACAGCTATAGTCAGGGCTTCCATACAGCCGTTGGTAATTACAATTTCTTCCGGCGAAACTGCGATACCTCTCTTAAGCATCAATACGGAAATCTCCTGCCGCAGATCCTGATCTCCATTTTCAGGTGTGTAGCAGCAGAGTAATTCCGGAAATTCTCTGGCTGTTCGTGCAATTGTATATTTGAGTCTGCGCAGCGGCAGTATTTTCTCATCAGGAATTGCCGCTCCCAAAGGCAGCATTGATTTATCAAGTGCGTTTTTCAGAACACTGGCCGTAATGCTGTTTACATGCGATTCTTCCAGAGACAGACTATGATTATAGTTCTGGGGCTCCGGAAGCCGCACCGTCAATGCAGGCAGCGGGAAAAACCCGCTTTTCTCCTCCGCCCGGACAAGTCCCATCATCTCAAGCTCGCTGTAGGCCTGCATAACAACAGATAAGGCGCATTTGAATTGCCTGCTCATGGCTCTGAGCGAAGGCAGTTTTCTTCCGTAATCAACGGTTCCTTTATCAATTGCGGAAGTAATATAATCCATGATTTCTTCATACCTGAATTTTTTCCCGTTCATGTTCTGTATTGTAATCTGTTATGGTATAAATTTCAATATTCTGTATCTGTTATTGTTTTTGAAAATCATTTATCCTGCTGATTATTACCCATATGTCCAAAAGGATGAAAAAACTACGGATTACACGGATTTTTGGGGAGTTCGGTTTGGAAAGAACTAAATGCAGGTGCCAGCGATCGTTGGTACGTGAATATAAGATTCTGAAAAATGCAAACATAAACCGAATAGAAATCGTCTTTTCCATCCGCGTAATCTGTCAGACGGTAGCACAATACGAAGTATTGTCGCGTAAGTCCGTAGTAAAAATTTATTGAATAAGACTTATGGGTAACAGTAAAGCAGTTCTAAAGACTGACAGCAATTCAAAAAGGAGAGAAAGATGTTTTTATCAATTTTAATTTTTGCAGTTACCATGTGCATTACTCCAGGCCCGAATAATGTAATGCTTACAGCCTCTGGAATAAATTACGGCTTCAGGCGGACAATACCTCATATACTTGGAATTGAACTGGGGATGCTTATGCTCTTTTCCCTGAGTGCAATGGGAC
>CAZKOK010000039.1:0-556 GCA_964554355.1 uncultured Spirochaetia bacterium
ACCGATCTTGTATTAAGTTTTCTGCTTATGAGAGATGCCAAATATTCTGAAAGAAAAATGAAGATTGCAGAAACATTTATAACCAAAATGGTTTCCAGAGTTGATATGAATATGAATTTCGTAATGAATGAAAATTCAATACTGCTTAAGAATTACAAAGAGATAATCGGGTAATAATTATACATCATAAGAAATGAATTATGAATAATTCAGAAAACGGTCATTCCTGGCAGGTTTGGCCGTTTTTTTCGTCATGTTCATTATTTACTGTATTTCAATTATTTTTGCTTACCGGACAACACTTCTATATTGTACAGGGTTCCCCACAGCTTTAATCATGACTACTCCATGAGGTTCGACAGCTGCAGTGAATGAATCCCCGAAATTTCCCGGATTTTTATGTTTCCAGAGATCTCTTGCTTTTGCATTGCCCTGAAGACCTGCTTCTTCCAAGAAGACCGTAATATTACCGACTTCCAGCATATCAGGATCATTCCAGTTTCCCGGACCTGCATTCATATATAAATCGGCATTCTGATTAATTATAGCGGATACA
>CAZKOK010000039.1:566-13871 GCA_964554355.1 uncultured Spirochaetia bacterium
ACACCATATTCCCATGTACGATGATACCAGCAGTCTTCATCCCGGCAGTCATATATATCCCCTGTTGTACGCCACAGCCGGCCTGTTTCCTTCATCCATTCGCCTTTCCAGCCCCATGCGCACAAACTGTAAACAATATCCCTTCCCGTGTTTTTCAGACACTGTCCCATTAACTCGTATTCTTACCGTAATGTACGGGCTCCCTCACCCTCAAAAGGATTGCAGTTGTCATACTTCAGGTAATCTATCCCCCACAAAGCCCAAAGATCTGCATCCTGCTGCTCATGACCATAGCTGCCGCTTTCTCTGATATTCTGACAGGTTTTTATGCCTCTGTCCCCATATATACCGATTTTGAGTCCTTTTTAATGAATGTAATCCGCCAAAGCCTTAAAGTCTTGAAATAATTCCAGCTGTTCCATCCCATAGGAGGTGTCATTGCCAATCCTTCAGAATTTTGTTTTGCCGAAACACAGGAAAAAACAGCAGTTATAATAACTGCAAAAAACAGAATATATAAGAAAACCGGTTTCGTTTCAAGATATTTTTCCCCATAATCCTTCCCCGTATATTTATTTCATAATCTGATTTCTTTTAATAACTCAGATAACCGTCAATCATAAGCTTGTTAACGATTTTAATTCCCAGAGCTTCACCCCATTTCTGACCAGCTTCCATTGTTTCAGCATTTAGGTCCGGTGTTATTCTTACCATTTTTTTGCCAACAGGAGTGTTATAAAATCTAAGAAGCTCCTTTATATCTTCATTTGTATAATATTTCATATAAACAGGAACAAGAATATCAATAAGTTCTTTGTAATCAAACATTGAATAAAATTCCTGCCAGTATTTTTCAGGAACATCTTGCGCAAGCGCTTTAATTTGAGGAATAAGAGCATCAAGCATCTGTACAACCATTTGTTGCGAATTTGTCACCTCAAGAAGTGTTCTTGCATTTTCTTCATGAGTCTGTCCGAATAATGCAGAACATGCAAACACAAGAACCAGAAATATAAAAAATTTCTTCATAATATTTCTCCATAAAATAACCCGCAGCCGATAATGCCCCTATAACACTATTGAATGCGGGTATAATACGTTTTTCAATCAGCAAAAACTGACCGAAAAAAAATTTAAATAAACTGCAGTTTATTCAGATTTCAGAAAAAGATTCATCTTTGTGCCGCAGACAGGACATACACCTTTTGCCTGGCGTCGGCCTTTGTCATTTGTAATGACTTCCGCATTTTTCATTGTCTGTTTTGCCTTGCACTTTACACAATAAGCTACATAATCACCCATTTAGTTCTCCTTCGACGAGTAATTGAAAACCTGATTACTACATCTTTTGTTAATTCGTGAACATTTTACCTTATATAGCCGGAAAAAACCAGAAAAAAAAAGGAATAAAATAATTATTATTGATAAATAATAAACCGGGTCTGTCCCTTTTTCTTAATCAATTGTTATTCACTTTGCTGTCTTTTTAATTTTAGATTGTGTTATTAAGGATAGTCCTGTCTCGTCGGTCTGATCATAATATCACTTATATGCACATGAGATGGCTGGTTTACGATAAAACCGACTGCTCTGGCAATATCTTTGGGGATAAGCACCGGTCCCCATTTTTCGTGGAATCCTGAAACCATTTCTTCAGAATATCCGGCTCCTTTCTGAAAGCCACTGATTACGATCGCTGGTTCTACCAGGGTTACACGGATTCCTTTATTGCAGACTTGTCTGCGAAGCGACTCAGTAATTGAGTGTATGGCAAATTTTGATGCTCCGTATGCCGCACTGAATGGAGAAATATTCCGGCCGACGACAGACCCGATTACAATAATGTCATAGGCATTTTCTGGAAAAGAAGCTTTTTTAACCGTATCCAGCATATCATTGGCTGCTTTCTGAATCAAAGAGAGTGCACCGGTTAAATTTATATTTATTACATCTCTGAATTCCTTCATATTTACATCTGTAACGGCTCCTTCAAGGCCCCTGCCGGCATTTACCACAACAATTGATGCTTTCATATCAAATTTCTTTTCTGCAGTCTCAAACATCTTTTTCTGTACTTTGTCTTCAGCTGCATCGCCGGCCACTGCATAAAACATACCAGGATTTTCTTTTTCGAGCTTTTTCAGTTTTGACGCTGTTCGTCCATTCCCGATAACGCCTATTCCTGATTCCATCAATTTGGCGGCAATCGCTTCTCCTATACCTGATGTTGCTCCGCTTACAATTGCCACTCGTTTTATTTCTTCATTCTCCATTATTTACCTCCGTTCGAATACTGCTGCAAAAAATGTCCGGCCGAAAAACTGAATTGATAAAGAAAGATTTTCTCTTTCAGACAACTTTTCAAGATCTTCTTCGGTAAAATACTTTTTATATATTTTGAATCTGTCCCCATTGTTCAGTATTCGTTCCTGAAGGCCTTCCCTGATCCTTACTTTTTCGCGTTCTTCATTCCATGTTGAATCAAAGATTATAATTTTTCCGTTTTCAATAAGCAAAGATTTCATTATGCGGAAAAAGTCCATTCCCTGCTCTTCGGTCAGATGGCTTATGAAAAAACCGGAAAAGATGGTATGCGCCTTATCCTTTTCCGAAACTGATGCGATATCAAATGCATCAACAACATGAAAACTGCATTTTTCGATGCATCCCAGACTAAAAGCCCTTTCTTTTGCCTTGCCGATCATGTTTTCCGCCTGGTCGGTAAGTAATATTTTTGCGGTATTTTTATAGTATGAAGGAAGCCAGAAGGCTGTTCCGCAACAGATATCATATACTGTACCCTGCAGGTTTTCTTTCCCAAGAACTTTCTGCAGTTCCTGTGTCTCTTCTTTGTACAGCCCCGGATTATCAATTGATGCTGGTCCCATCCCTTCAAGATAGAACTCGTCATACTCCTGCGCCCTTTCATTGTAATAGGTATTCATTTCCTGCTTAACTTCTGTATCCATTTATCCTCCATTTATCAATATTAAATACACAATTTGCTGTTTACTGCAACAATGCCGGTTTCATGGAAATCATATTCATGGCCGGAATAATTTCTCACCTTTCCTCCGGCTTTCTGCAGTATGAATGCTCCTGCAGATTTTCCGAACATTGAACATCCAAAATCAATAAATGCATCCGCTTTCCCCTGTGCAACAAGGCAGAGATTGAGTGAAGGGGAGAGCAGGGGCAGGCCTTTCCTTGCATTATCAAACAGATCAGCCCAGTCAGCAATATAACGCTCAATGTTTTTCCTGTGCGCAGTAAAGCCGAATATTATCAGACTCTCTTCAATTCTATCGCGACTGCCGGCCCTGATTTCTTTTTCATTAAGCAGGGCAGGTGTTTCATCATCAGCATAATAGAGGTCCCCGCTGACCGGATTAATGACGGTGCCTGCTGTTATTTTTCCTTTTTCAGCCAGAGCAACTGATACTGCAAACCAGGGTACACCGAATACAAAATTCACCGTTCCATCAACCGGATCAATTATGTAAAACCTGTCACCGGTATCACCGCTCTTTCCGTATTCTTCTCCATAAAAAACTGCTTCAGGATCATGTCTCATTATTTCCGTTCTGATAAACATTTCGATTTTTCTGTCTGTGTCAGTTATAAGATCATATGGTTCCTTTTCTTCTGCCCTGATTTCCAGTCTGAAATCTTCCAGGACTTTTTTCCCTGCTTCCAGAACAATATCTTTTAAATATTTATATTTCATTTCTCATCTCCTGCACCTGACCCGGTACATTTTATTACTGAAAATACCGATTTCTGCTGATCCGGTGTAATTTCTTCAATCTGTTTGAAACCGATGCTTTCAAGAAGATTTTCAATTTGTAAAGGATCATGCAATTTCAGAGGAAAATCCTGGTATTCAGTTTCAATTATTTCATTTTCTATTAGTAATTCATACTTCAGCTTTATATCCATAATCATCAGTTCTTTGATGAATTTCAATTTCTGGTAACAGACGATTTCAGTTCCTGGAGATTTTTCATCTGTACTGTACCTCATTTTCTCGGTCCAGTCATCGATTTCTTCAGGATTGCTTTTAAGATTCAAAAAAGAAAATATGAATACACCGTTTTCCTTAAGAGATTCATGTATATTTTTAAAGCTGACAGCCAGATCATTTTCATCGCAAAGAACAGATATTGATCCCATGGGAATGAATATACAGTCATACCTTTTTTCAGATCTGTAAACTGTTATATCAGCTCTAAAAACATCCGGTTCAAGATTCTTTTCAATGCATTTTTTCCTGCATGCTGCCAGCATTTCGTCTGATAGATCAAAGCCGGTTATTCTGTATCCCAGTTCCTTCAGCGGAATATAAAATCTCCCTGAACCGCTCATCGGTTCGAGTATCCCGGAATCTTTTGATTTAACATTACTCAGATATAATTGATATTCATCTTCTCCGGCAAAAGGTTTGTCAAGGTCATAAATAATTGTGCATAATTTTCCATACTGATTATTCATTATTCAGTTTTCCCTTTTCCGTAAAACCGGTCATTTGAAAACTCATATTCCGCTATAGTACTTTTTTCATCATTAAGAATTTTCATAAGCCCGGCAATATAATATACAGCCATATTCTGAGTCTCTATTATGCAGTCAATCAGCCTGAGTCCGGATGAATCAATCACCTTCATCATATCTGATGGTCCTGTTTTCGTAAGAAATTTATCTGTTCTTTTTCTGATATTATAGAAATAATCATGTATATTTACAAAAGGATGGTGTCCGTTTTTTAAATCCGATGACATGATAATTTCATAATATTTTTCAGGATCGAGGTCATTGAGTTTTCTTGCTTCCATAAAATAGTCCTTGAAGCCTGATATACTTAAAAGCCATTTATCAATAAAAACAAGTATCTTTAAAATATATCTGTCTGCAATATCCCTGATTTCGCGGTATTTTCTTTCATCCGCAGATTTCCCGGTTACAATATCTTCTATGTCCCAGATAATGTAATTAAGATGATCAAGAAGCTGTTCGTTTGTCCGGTATATTTCACCTCTGCGGCCGGGCAGCACTGTCCCGTTTTTCCTGCTGCTTTTGTAGCTTGAACTTGTTTTCAGATAGGTATCGTATTCTTCACGTTTTTTTACATCAACTAAAACCCTGTAAGCATTTGACAGCATTATAAAAACAGAATGATATTCCGGCGAATTGCCGTGAAGATCCGGATGATATTCTTTTGACAATTTCCTGTAGGCGGTCCTGATTTGTTCTTCTGTTGAATCTTCCGGAATTTCCAGAAGCAGATAATAATTTGAATATTGTCCCATAATATAGCCTTAACTCTATCAGTTTTCATTCATTTTTAAAACTAATATGAATAATTTCCTGTAAGCAGTCCGTAATAAATTATAATTATCTTAAGCGGAGGCTTAAATTATGATAAAAGTTGAAAATCTTACCCAGACCTACAGAAGCGGAAAGGGAATATTTAACCTCTCATTTGAAATAAAAGAAGGTGAAGTTTTCGGATACCTTGGGCCCAACGGAGCCGGAAAAACAACTACTATCCGCAATCTTATGGGTTTCGCAAATGCGGATTCGGACAGCGCCGTAATCAGAAATCTGGACTGCCGCAGCCAGGCTGCCGATATTCAGGATTTTGCCGGTTATCTTCCAGGTGAAATGGCCTTTTTTGACAATCTTACCGGATTTCAGTTCCTGAAATTTATCGGTGATATGCGGAAAACCAGAGACAGTAAATTGCGCGACGACCTGATTGACCGCCTTGAGCTTGAAACAAATGTCAAAATCAAACAGATGTCCAGGGGTATGAAACAGAAGCCTGGAATTGTCACGGCTTTTATGCATGATCCTCTTGTTTACATACTTGATGTCCAGTGTAAGAATAATCACAACACAGGCTTTTTTTCATATATTCAGTTTTGCTGTGCTGATAACCATTCAGATTATATTCGGAATTCTTGTCTGCCCGGCGGGAATAATCCGGCTATAACTTATGCTTAATACACAATTTCATATTGTATACTTTTTTATACATATATTGGTATCCGCTCTCTGTCAAATGTCAATTTTATGCATGCAACTATATAAATATACAGATTGTTTAATAAAATCGAACACTTTAAGGTAAATTATCAGGCTGATTATGCCATGGATCCTGAACTATCCTCGTTTTCCGGGATATCGGGTCGGGTCTGTCCCCGTTTCATTCGGAAACGACGAAACAGACCGTGGTTTTTATGTATAGGGAAGAATAATGGGGGCAGACCCGTTTTCGTCTGCGGTCATAAGTGATATCTGTTCATTGCCAGGTTGAGTTGATAATCAGATTGAGAATTCTTTCAGCTGCGAATATATCTGAGGTGATACTGCGGCTCTTATAATCAGCTTTTCATCACTGATTTCTTCCGAAATTATATATGCTGACCGGTGAAGGAGGGCTTTGAGATCTCCTCTTGATGCCGGAATTTTAACGGTGATTTCCTTTTTATCATGAAAGATTATTTCCTGGAGTCTGTCTGCAAGAAGTTCAAGGCCGTGGCGGTTTTTCACTGAAACTGCGACAGAGTTTTCATATTCATTGAGCAGATTTGAATATTCATTGTTCAGATCGGTTTTATTAAATACTATCATCTGTCTTTTTTCTTCAGCCCCCAGTTCGGCGAGTACGCTGTTTGTCGTCTTTATATGGTCCCTGAATTCCGGATTCGATATATCAACAACATGCAGAATGATATCTGCATAAAGTACCTCTTCCAGCGTTGATTTGAATGCCTCTACGAGCCCGTGAGGAAGGTTTCTGATAAATCCTACGGTATCGGAAAGAAGAATATCCGTACCGCCTGCAAGTTTCATTTTTCTTGTTGTTGAATCGAGCGTGGCAAACAACTTGTCCCCAACCAGCACTTCAGATATAGTCATGGTATTAAGCAGGCTTGATTTCCCGGCGTTTGTATAGCCTATTATACTTACTGCAGGGATATGGGAGGCGCTTCGTCTTTTTCTCTGGGTATTTCTCTCTTTTTCAACTTTTTTCAGTTCATTTTTGATTTTGTTGATTTTTCGCATTACGATGCGTCTGTCGACTTCAAGCTGTGATTCGCCTTCGCCCCTTGTTCCTCTGGTACCGCCCCTCTGCCTGGAAAGATGCGTCCATGCTCTGGTCAGACGGGGAAGTGAATATTCCATACGGGCAAGACCTGCCTGCAGCATTGCTTCCCTGGTAACAGCCCTGTCTGCAAAAATATCCAAAATTACTTCCTGTCTGTCTATTACGCATCTGCCTGTCAACTCTTCCCAGTTTCTCTGCTGGGACGGAGAAATATCACAGTCAAAAATGATGCAGTCTGCATCAAGTGCCTCAGCTATCCCGGATATTTCAGATGCTTTTCCGCTTCCGGTTATGTATCGCGGGTTTATCTTTTTTACGGGGGCTGTTACGCAATCAAGCACCTTAAGGCCCATAGTGTCAACAAGACTTGAAAGCTCGTTTAAAAGTAAACGGGCATCGCTTTGGCTCTGCCCGTCATATTGAATTCCAACCAGCAAGGCTGTTTCCGCCTTTGCCGAAACTGTTTCCTGCAAACGTCCTCCTGTAAAGCTTACAGTATCAAGGCTGAACGTCCCCAATCATAATCTATATTCTTTATTTCATCTACTGTCGGCAGATTGAAAGCAAGCAGATCTTTGCTGTCCCCGATAAATATACCTGAACCGATCGAATTGAATGAAAAAGATTCAAGAACGGATCTGTCCAGCGTCTTGTTCATTTTTTCTTTTTTACCCAGTATTGAATCAACACAATTCTGAAAATGTTCAGCCTTTTTACTGTCGTAGAAACCGCCGATGTTCCCTGTATGTTCCTTTGTCAGATCCACATTTTTCAGCTGCGCAAAAACAATTTTCGGGACCGAGATTTTGTGTTTTTGATCTGTCAGATATGCAGAAAAATCATCAGGTTTGAGTTTACTTACAATGACGGGAGTTACAGGACATAATTCCTGATATATATAGTATTCATCTGTTTTTATTCCTGTGTATTTCCTGCCGCTTATTGACAGGGATCTGCCGTCCCGGGTTACAAGATAAATGTTGCCGATTGTATCAAGCGGCACATGTTCCAGAACACGGTATATTGCAAGATAGGTTGAGTGTTTCGGATCTCCGTTCGAATGAGTAACGCATGTTTTCTTTGCATAATCCCAGTCAAAAAATGATCCAAACTCCTTTATTAATTCAGCAAAAATAATCTGTTCTGCCGAACCTTTTTTTGAACCCGTTGCCATGTAAGTGCCGAACTGGCTTGGGGTAAGTTCTGAAGCAATCAGCGCTTCAATCGGAAAAATAGTAAGATAATAATGTACTGCCATTCATACCCCCCTGGTAAAACTTTTAATATAGCATTTATCTACATAGAACGATAATTCTGAAAATTATTAAAGTCAAGAAAGTATTTTTTTAAAAAAAACCTGTGGAGACTGTCTTCAGGTTTGTAAACGGGCAAAAAAAAAGCGATATGCCTGGACGTAAATGCATACCGCCTGATTAAACTGGAGCAAAACTCCTGTCAATTATTAATTCGGTATACAGCATCTATTCCTTTATTATTTTTTTAAAAAATATCTGTACAGATACTCAAGATATACAGCGGACGAGTCCCTGACCGCTTTGTACAGCTTCATTGATTTCCTTATTGCATCATTCCCGTTCTCATCGTGCCTAACCTCGTTTATCTGGTCCTGAATCAAAAAGGAAATTATCTCGTTATATTCCCCGGAAAGTATCCCGTTATCTATTTTATCCAGCTCTTTGAGTATATTTGAATATTTTTCCCTTGAAGCAGTTTCCAGACTGTTTAAAAGCCGAATGGCTTTGCTGCTTTTTTCATACAGGAATTCTATCCCTGCACGGAACATGTCAATCTCAGGTTTTTTTTCTGCCGGAGAAACAGAATCCTTTTTTATTATATTTTCCAGTATTTTCCCCAGTCCGGCCCTGCTGCCGGCTGATTCTTTTCTGCCGTTATATACTTCAAAGCCTTCGATCTTTGTGCTTCCCGGATCAAGTACAAATGTTTTTACATCTCTGCAAATTTCAGCCTGATTTTCAAACCACCACCTGTAAACGTTAAGCCTTTTGTCACTTACAGTTGTTTTTCCTTTATAATCCGCAATTCCGGTTTTTCCTGCACTATTAATTATCCGGAAATTGAATGTTTCTTCCGTATTAATACGTGTTGATACAGCCGCCAGTGTTTTTTCAAAATGACTTTCCCTGTAATGTGTCTGATTATTTATATAGCCAAGATCCAGACCGCAGATATATATTGTTCTGCAGCCGCAGTAACGCGCAAAATCCCATGCTGCAGTTGCTACAGAGCCCCCTGCGCCGAGTTTCTCCGCAATTCCCAGGGATTTATCAAAATACCTGCCTAAAGGAAAAAATGAAGCGCCTGTAACGACCGGCCCCCTGTGACGCCTGACTGATCTGGCAGAAGTTGATGATTCTGCAACCAGTATTATTTCATCATCAAATCCGTAATCCAGATGTCTTGAATTGTAATACTGCGGATCAACGGTAACTATGAAATCAGGTTTGATGCCGGCCGAACGGCAGAAATTCAGCGCGCTGTCGACACAGATAACTGCGCAGCTTCTGCTCAGTTCCGTTATTTCCTTTTTGCGCAGATCGAGAGAAGGGCCTGCCGCGAGGACAAGTGCAGGAAAATCGCACAGACAATTCCGGAATATTTCAATTCCAGCACAGATTCTTCCTCCCGCATAATTTGCACAGAGATTCCTTGCCCAGAGTTTTCCGAATTTTCTAAGCGTATTATTGTTTACATTACGCCTTGAAATATATTTACGGATATGTCCGTCCAGTTCATCAAAATATTCCCTGTAGACAGAGGTAATGGCGCTGTTTTTATGTACAGAAAAATCATATTCCCTGAAAGAGGGCAGGACTGCATTTATACCCGAAGCTTTTCCACCAGCAAGAATTACAAGAAGAGGATGTTCAAGTATTTTACTGAAATCACGTATTCCAACTGCATCTATAAGGATCTGTGTTTCAGGCTCAACTATTATTACAGGCGATTCGGGATATTTACAGCATATTTTTTCAGTCAGATAGCCGAGGCCGCATCCTTCAATAATAAAGCATGGATTCTGTTTATTGCCGCTTTCGGCGCCAGAAAGCCTGTCAGCCTCTTTCCCGGGATCGTATTTTGAATGAACATATGAACTCCCGATAAGCGCTGACGGCTTTCCTGATGACGATTCAATATATTGGAGTTTTTCAGGACCTTTAAATTCCTGGGGGAATTCTTCTGCCAGATCGGGGAAGCGGGCAGACAGCATTTCCAGATTCTTCCTGTAAATCGTCATTGCAGTTCCAGGATCAGATGTGTTTTTCCGGTTATCGCTGTTCCGGGAGGAGGATACTGCCCGATTACCCATCCTTCTCCGCGGATTTCGACTTCAAATCTTTCATCGGAAAAGAGAACGCTTAATTCCTTTTTACTCAGGCCGTACAGTTCCGGCATTGTGTCGCCGATTTGAAGTTCGCTCAGGGGATTTATTACGACCTTTCCGGGATGATTGAGGACCAGCTGATCGTCTCTCGGTATGCCGAGATAATCGGCAATTTCGCTTCCAAGTTCACTGATAAGCGGTGCGGCGATGACTCCGCCGTAATTGCTGTCTTTTTTGGGATAATCAATAACAATATAGAGAATTACCCGGGGATCTTCGGCAGGAAAAATGCCGAGACATGAAGCAACGTATTTGCTTTCCGAGTATCCGCCAGTTTCAGGATCAATGGCTTCTGCCGTACCGGTCTTGGCCGCCACACTTATTCCTTCAATAGCCGCGCGTCTTGCAGTCCCGCCGGCCTGGGCCGCTTTTTTCATGTATGAAAGCATCCTTTCGGCATTTGCCGCACTCATTACCTGCGACACGGGTTTTCTTGTGTTCTGAAGGAGAAGTTTCTGTTCCGGAGTAACAATTTTTCTTACAATATGCGGTTCCAGAAGCTGCCCGCCGTTGGTAATCACTGTTGCTGCGGTAACTACCTGAACTGCCGAGACAAGTATTTCCTGTCCGAATGCTATGGTCGGCTTTGATCTTCCGGACCATCCGGATACGGGCTTCAGAGACCCGTTTGATTCACCGGGAAAGGGCAGAGTGGTTTTGCTGCCGAATCCGAATTTGACAAGCATCCCGTGGAAAGCTTCATTACTTATCATATCGGATGCATAAGCTGCTCCGGCATTGCACGACTGGATAATAATTTTTTCGGCATTTACATATCCGTGTGAACCCAGACAATCTATTGTATCAATCCGGCCGCTGTCATATTCCTTTACATAATGTCCGTTGCAGAAGAAATAATCGTTTTCATTTATTGCGCCCGACTCAAGAAATGATGATACAGAAAATACCTTGAATACCGAACCGGGCTCATAAGCATATGTAAACGGTCTTGCTGCCAGCTGATCCTCACTGGCCTCTTCCCATGAATTGGGATCAAAATCAGGATATGATGCAATTGACAGAAAGTCTCCTGTTTTTGCGTCCATAGCCAGGACCATAACAGAATCGGCATCCTGCTCATCAAATGTTTTCCTTGCTGTTTTTTCAGACATGTACTGAATATTCATATCAATAGTCAGATACAGATGATTTCCGTATGCGGTTCCCGTATCTCCGGATTTCGGAACGGGAGACAGGTATTCATCATAGGCATATTCGATTCCCGCAAGTCCATAATTGTCAAGGCCGACATATCCGAGAATGTGGCTTGCAAGGTTTTTATTCGGATAATTCCTTCCGTACTCAGGCTGAAGGAGTATTCCGGTGATTTCTCCGGAATCGATCATTTCCTTTATCTTTTCGGCTTTGCCGGAACCCAGTTTTCTCTGCAGATAAACAAACCCGCTGTCCCCTTTGAGGGTTCCGGCTATTTCCACTGAGGATTTGTCGAGTATCGAACTTAAAAGAATGGCCGTTTTTTCCCTGTTGCCCAGATCAGGCCGCCAGGCTGCTACGGAAGTAAGCTGGTCCTGCATGGCAAGCACTTCGCCGTTTCTGTCCCAGATTGATCCTCTTTCGACATCGGAAGAAATCCCCCAGCTTGTTTCGTCGGTTTTTGACAGTATCATTACCGAGAAAAACTTCCACAGAAGAAGAATCACAAATATTGCTGTAATAATGCCGAAAACTGCAAAACGGCTTTTTTTAATTGTCATTGCTGCCTTTTCTGTTCAGAAATATACAATACTTTTCCCTTTACGTCATCTATCGGTACAAATCCGAAAAAACGGGAATCAACCGATACTCCCGTATTTTCCCCCGCAACAAAAATATGTCCTGGCGGTACATAAATATAATCCCCGAAAAGCCCGGCTGTTATATAGTCTGACGAAAGAGTTCTGCCTGCAACTGTTATGTTATCGGTTCCGGCTGTTATGGGGTCCCCTTCTGTCCCTATACATCGTTTTACAAGTACCTGTCCGCTTTTTTCTTCCCTGAAAATTACAATATCGCCTTTCTCAATTTTACTCCAGCGCAAAATATATTTTCTGATTCTTATTCCGTAACTTATTCTGGAAAACATCACCAGCTGTCCGTCATGCATGGCCGGTTCCATTGAATCACCGCGTACTGTATGAAAAGAGAACATCAAAAAGAATATTAAAACAAGAAAAAGAGGTATTATGATAAACGGATATGCCTGACGGAAAAACCTAACAATATTCGCCATTCTTAAGCTATAATATTAATACCTCGCGGCATTTATGTCGATATAAAATTATTATGGTAGACCGATTATTTGACAGACAGAAAATATCCAGTCGGCCGGAAACTTTCAGGAAGATTGAGCCTATCAGAAACTCCGGGAAATTATCTGATCTGCAGGAAAAGCAGCAGAAAAGAGAACGTAAAGCTGATCCTTCTGTCTCTGAAGATATGCAGGATATTCAGAAAAAACCCCGCATCAATATTTCCAGGCTTATTCATTCTCCGTTCTTTCTGCCTGCAGCTCTTGGACTGTTGCTGATAATCATAATTGCAGGTGTTTCCGGCTACAGACATTACCTGGAATCGGTATCTGTGGTCCTTCACCCGGAAAAACTTATTTTCAATGAAATGGATTCTTTTCCGGCTTCCGAAAACGGAATGGGAGGTAGTGATTTTCATCTTGACGCCCCTAAGTTCAAACTCCTTCAGCTTAATCCGGTTGAATATACAATCGGTAACGGTGATACAATCTATGATCTTGCAAAAGAATATAATATGGATG
>CAZKOK010000040.1:0-13842 GCA_964554355.1 uncultured Spirochaetia bacterium
AATATAGCCTGCCTGCGAAAAAACCGGAAAAACCGAAATAACTGTTAAAACCAAAAACAGCAATCGTTTCATTACAATTTCCCTTCTATCAGTTTATGTACGGTGACCGCTTCCCGTTTCCCTTTAAGTATGACCGGCGGCATTGTTTCAACTTTGACCGAGTCCTTTACCTTCTGATAAACCGTATCGGAAATCAGAATATCCGTTTTTGCCTCTTTTGTATAAGATTCGATACGGGAACAGACATTTACATTGTCACCTATTACAGTATACTCCATTTGCCGTTCAGAACCAATATTT
The DNA here is from genome assembly GCA_964554355.1 of uncultured Spirochaetia bacterium. GTDB lineage: Bacteria > Spirochaetota > Spirochaetia > CAZKOK01 > CAZKOK01 > CAZKOK01. The sequence goes on from CAZKOK010000040.1 coordinate 301, forward strand.
CCGACAAGAACTTCGCCTTTATGCAGCCCGATGCCGATTTTTATCGGTTTTTTCCCCTGCATTTCAAATTTTTTATTGAGTTCTTTCAGGGCTTCTCTCATCTGAAGACTGGTGCGTACGGCCCTTTCCGCCGTGTTATCAATTCCGGTCGGAGCCCCGAAGAAAGCAAATATTGCATCACCGATAAATTTATTGAGTGTCCCCTCGTTCGCAAAAAGAACTTCAGACATGGCTGTAAAATAGTCATTAAGCATATTTACAACTTCTTCCGGATTCATCCGTTCGGACCGGGTGGTAAACCCGCGTATGTCCGAAAAAAGAAGAGTGACTGTCCTGATTTCACCGCCCAGTCTGACAAGGTTCGGAGTATTTATCAGCTGCTTTACCACCGCAGGTGAAACAAAGCGGGAAAAAACACTGTTGATCTCCCTTCTTCTGTTCCGTTCAGTTATATAATGAAAAATAACGCTTCCGGCGGTAACAAGAATAAGCATCAGCAAAATATCAGCCATTGGGACAAGGATCCGAAGTCTGGAAAACAGTACGGCAGATCCGGTAAACCAGATTACTGCAATTCCGCCGGTAATTACCGAAAACCATCCCGGCTTAAGCAGAACGCTTAATACAGTCAGAATGCCGAGGAGCACAAGAAATATGATATAATCTGCATAAACAGGTAAATCAGTAATAAGCTGGTTTGTAAGAAGAGTATTCACAATATTTGCATGGATTTCCACTCCCGAAATTCCGGAAGATCCGGTGAAGGGCGTCATCAGGAAATCTCCGGATTCCCTGTAACCTGCGCCGACAAGAACAATCTTGTCCCTGAAGAAACCGTCACCGAGTTCCCCGGCAAGGACCTTCGAAAAACTCAGAGTTAAAAATGTTTTCACGCCGCCGGCGAAATTAATTACAAGCGGTGACTTTTCCGGCAGTACAAGCGAAGGTTCTGCTGTCTTTGCAACAGCAAAGGCAAACGGAATACGCTTCTTTCCTTCTGAGACTGTATTCGAAATGACCCTGCGCACAAATCCGTCACTGTCCTGGGGAAGATTGACATATCCCCGGGCAGCCGAAGCTGACAGAAACATATCTTCGGCCTGATCAATCCGGATTACCGGACTGCCGTTCTGTTCCTCTGTCCAGAGTTTTTCCGGTATTACAATATTTCCATACCGCTCCATGGCAGAGGCAAGGGCTGCATCGTTTTCGGGGGTAAATCCTTTTTCGCTGAACTCAACATCAATTCCTACTGCAAGCGGGCTGTCCTTTCCGATCCGGTCAAGCAGGTCGGCGAATACCGTCCTGGGCCAGGGCCATCTGAGGTCCATCTGCCTGAATGATTCCTCATCTATGGAAATAATCACGATCCGCCTTTCGACAGCACCCTGACCCCTCAGCTTCATCCGCATATCAATGCTTTTATCCTCAAGCATTCGCGAAAAAGGAAAAACAAGTACCAGAATAACAGGAATCAGAAAAATCAGAACTCCCGCTTTTACTTTTTGTCCGGTTTTCATTTATGCATCCTCCGTCGGATTATCTGTTTAAATACTCGGCAGTATTTCTAATTGCCGTAATACTGGAAAGGAGCCCAGTAATATGGCAGAGAATACTCGCCTGAAGCGATAAACTCACGTTTCATTTCATTGATTGCTTCACTGTAACTCATTCCCTCTTTTGCAGCTTTGGAATAAAGCCCGATCATGAATTCTGAAGTGGATTCGTCCGAGACACTCCAGAGTGACGCACAGACGCTGTTTGCTCCTGCAACGAGGAATGCGTGAATCAGCCCGACCATTCCTTCTCCCGGATATACTTTTCCAAGGCCGGTTTCACAGGCTGACAGATTGACAAATTCAGCGGCAAGATTCAGACCTGCTATCTCATCTGCTGTAAGATAACCATCATATTTACTTCCCTCTTTTTCCGTACTTAGTACAAGAGCTGAAAGTTCAGGTATTTCAGGGATTACAATCCCATGAGTTGCAAAGTGAATCGTACTGAAATTCTTGAGCATATTTTTTTCCTGAAGCCGGAATATCGTTTCTTCTGATACTGTGTTTCCGGTAAAAACATTGCTTTTTGGAAATATTTTTTTTATGGCCTGTACTTCTGTCAATGTCCCGGGCAGATAATCCCATTGATCATAGTTAAATGTCCGATATATATCTCTTGTCAATCCGCCTCTTGTATCAGCATTTAAATCTCCGGAAGATTTTAAACCCTGATAAGAATTCCGGAAAGCTTCTATCTGCTCGAGTGTGATTCCCCTTTCATCACCTGATGCTTTTTTTTGATACTCCGCACCGCCGAAGGCGAGTAAATTATCCGAAGCGGATTTCATGTTTCTCTCTTTCAGATAGGCTTCGACTGCAAGTGATATTTCATATCTAATATTGTATTTTTCAACAAGATATTTGCCCGAGCTGTCTTTTAAGGTTTCAAATGGAAGAAAAGCCAGTACTCCTTCCCTTATAATTGTCAGCGAATCGGTATCATCCATACTCTCCAATTGTGTTTCTATAAACAATTCATAGAATTTATGCGAAAGGAATTCCAGATCATCATTCTGCTGTCTTGGGAGAAAGGGCCGGGACAGTAAATAATGGAAATAGAGTATATACTGGTCAAATCTTCTGTCAGCTGAAGATATGGAAGTCTCCTGGACAAGAAGTCTTGCCAGGGAGGGGTTCCGGCTGAATACAGAATCCATGTTTTGTCCAATTTTGTCTTCTATCTGTTCGGCAATCATATATTTCCGAACATTGGTAATAAACAGGTCCCCCTTTGTCCACTGAAAAATAATGCCCTCATCCAGATTAAATCCGGCAAAAATAAGAAGGGTATTCCCATCAGGACGGAGCATCGGTTTTCCCTGTTCAAGCACCTTTTCCTCACGTTCAGCAACAGCCTCAATCAGATCAGCATCTTTCTGTATCTGGTCTGTCAGAGAACCTGAAGTGTAATACTCAAAAATTGCCAGTGCCCTGTTTACATCTCCCATCCATGTGTATAAAACCATCAGCGCCTGATATGAATCGATATAGGCTAATTTTAATCCCCTTAATTTCTCCGGTGGGGCTGTGTTCTGCATATAGACAACATGATCAAGATTTATCCGGAACATTTCCTCGGCTTTCTTATACTCTTTTAGATGCATATAGATAACGCCCATATTTTTATAAATCGTTATTAATAAATCTGCATCCCCGACTTCGTCTGCCAGCTCAAGAGCAATTTTATAATTCTCCAGTGCAGTATCAAACTCTTCTTTATCCAGATACAGCGTGGCGATATTATTGTAACAAGCCGCCAGATCATTCTTTATCCCATTATCCTGAAATATTTTTTTTGCTTCCAGATATGACTTTAAAGCCTCATCATACTGCTTGTTTTCATGCAGGATACCGGCAAAGTTAAGCATAAGGACGGCTGTATTGATCTTTTTACCGGCAGCCCTGTCAATGTCAATCGCTTTCCTGAAATATTCTGAAGCCTTGTCAAAATGTCCTGTTTTGGAATTCAATATTCCCAATGATGAATACAAATCCGAAATGGACTCCATCACATTATTCTCTTCAGCGAATTTCAGTCCTTTATTCAGGTATTCTTCTGCATTCTCATAGTCCCCCCAATCTATATATAATAATGCGTTCTTGTTCATTAAGCCCGGAATTTCATAGATATAATTACTCTCAAGTGATTTTTCCAGGGATATTTTCAAAAGTTCTTCTGCTTCCTTATACAGCCCCCAGGTATGGTAAATGGTAGCAATGTTCGTCTGGTCAATTATAATACTTCTCTCATTATCCAGTTCATTATCAATTTCCATTGCCTGCCTGTAATATTCCAGTGCACTTATCAAATCGCCCCTGCTGTGAAAAACGGTTCCGATATTGTTCAAAGCTGAAGAAACTTCTTCCCGGAGTCCATGCTTTTCAGCAATGTCCAGAGCCTTTTTAAAACAGCTTAATGCTGTCTCAAATTCATCTTTGGCAAAATATACATATCCAATCATATTATTGAAGGATGCTGTCTCTTTTTGATCATCAGTATCCTCATTATATGATAAGCCTTTTTCATAAACAGAAAGGGCTTCTTCATACCGTGCCTGATTTACAAGCATACTTCCGTAATTTTCAGCAATATTTGCCAATCCTTCAGCATACCCGTTGTTTTCAGCCCATTCCCAGCTTTCCTGATAATATTTTTCCGCTTCCTGATCTTTATCCTGCATGTTGAGCGCCTGGGCCAGATTGGTTATGCACAAATATTCAAGATAACTGTCTCCGGTCTGTTTTGCCAGTTTTATCCCTTCCCTGCAATGGTGTTCCGCCAACTCGTAATTTTCCCAGTTTACATAAAGTTCACCAAGATGACCGTTCCACATCGCCTGATAATACGGGTACTGCTGTTCCTTCGCTGTCCGCAGTGCGCTTATGATTGCTTTTTCCGCCTCTGCATACCTGTCCAGGGCCAGCAGGCATGTCCCCTTTGTTCCGAGGTATACCGAGGCATACAACACCTGCCCTGCTGCCGTGGAAATTTCTTCAGCTTTCTCATAAAGCGGAATAGCGTCTTCATAACGTTCCTGTATTCTGTAGCATTCGCCGATCCACGAATATGTCGGAGCAACATAGTCGGCTTTCTGATAACCTGTGGCTGCAAACGCCGCGTCGCTTGTTTTTTCATATATTTCTATTGTTTTGCTAAAAGATTTTATTGCCTTATCATAATTTCCGTAATTGTAATACTTCATTCCGACATTGAATTCAGTCTGCGCATTCTCTATGGACTGCGAAAATATGAATTGCGACATAAGAAGAAATACAACTGTGAAAATCTGTCTGCCAATAAATGATTTATTCATAAAAACCGCCTGTAGTCAGTATACCGCAAGTTGGAATATTTGCTAAATACTAATTTGTATTCACCTTATTATATCCCGAAAGCATTCATTAATCTGCATATATCCCGGATGCATTCGCCGGCTATAAGCTTCTGTAAATCCAGCTCCTTTCACAATGAACATAAACCTTGACTTATATTTCAGCAAAAACTATCACGCAGATATGCCGCAAATTAAAAAAATGCAGTCCATTTCCCGTCTTCCTTCCACCTGGATAACCCTTGTCCTTTCAGTATCCGCTCCTCTTGTTCTGATGGAAATATTCAAACCTGCTTTCCTTGTTTCTCTTTCGCTGTTTACGGCTGCGGCTGTGCTTTATTCACTCTGGCTTGTCATGTGCCTCAAGGATCCTGCTCTCTCATCCTATACAAGCCTTGATTCAATCCGGGCGCTGAAAAAGATCCTGAAAACGGGTTCTCCGGATTTCCGGGCGCCTGCTGAGAAAAGTCTTGCTCTGATAAGGAAGATTTCGGTTTCGTTCCCGGATGACACATACACAGGTGAACTGGACCTGATGCTTCAAAATATACATTTTCTGGCGGAAAGCAATGCTGAGCTTTACCGCAGGACAGGGTCTTTCGGTACCGAAGACCAGAAAGAAAGCATGAACCGGCTTCTGGCGCGCCAGGTAAATTCTATCAATAATACCTACGAAATCCTGCAGAGATTCAGCGGCAACCTGACCCTTATGGACGCAAATGTAAACGAGCAGGCCCTGAATCAGAACTTGGAACTCAAGCTTATCAATCAGGGCCTGCAGGACACTATCAGGGAGATTCAGAATGACTGATTTTAAAAAACCCTTTATTCTTTCTCTTTTATTCTCAATTCTGTTTTTATTTTTATCCTGCTCAAATGAACGCATGGAATACGACACCGCCCTTCAGAAACTCGACAAACTGACAGAGAAAATTTCGTCATACGACAGTTTTGTAACCAGAAGGACCAAAATCAATGCTGAAGGCGAAGGGACACTTTCCGACTCGCTGCCCGATATAAGCACCTTCCCCATGTCCGTTAATCCGTACAGGAAAACCAATTCTGTTGCGGTCGAGATTTTTGCTTCGACGGAAAAGTCCGGCTCGGGTACCGATGGATGGATAAATGAAATCGCCGAAGAATTCAATCTACGGAACATAAAAACCAAATCCGGAAAGACTGTCCAGATCTATATCAGGAAAATTGCTTCGGGGACGGGCCAGGAATTCATATCGTCGGGGAAATATATTCCAGCTGCGATAACCCCGTCCAACGAGTTATGGATAAAAATGATCGAAGCATCAGGTGTTCCTGTAAAACTTATAAGCCCAAAACTGGTCGGCAATACTGCCGGGATAGTAATGGACAAAACCGTTTATGAAAATCTTGAACAACAGTACGGAGAAGTTAATGTTGAAAATATAATAAACAGCGTTGTCAACGGAACCCTGTTTATGGGATATACAAATCCGTTTGCAAGCAGCACAGGTCTTAATTTCCTTCAGACAGTACTGATGTCATTCGCCGGAGGGGACGAATCCATGATGCTTGACGCAAGTGTCGTAAGCGCATTTGAGGCTTATCAGAAAAGTGTCCCCTTTGTAAGCCTTACCACAATCCAGATGCGTGATTCGGTTGAAAATGAGGGTTCGCTTGATGCGTTTGTAATGGAATATCAGAGTTTCACAAATATGAGGTCCAAATCCAGATACCGCTTTATCCCCTTCGGCATACGCCACGATAATCCGCTTTATGCCGTCGGTAATGTCAGCGGGGAGGACCTGGAAGCGCTTGAACTGTTTGCGGATTTCTGCCTGTCAGATTCAGGCCGGAAAAAAGCTGAAAAATTCGGATTCAATCAGAATCCGGGCTACAAATATCAGTACCGGACCCCATCGGGCACATCACTTATTCTGGCGCAGAAGCTGTGGAAAGAAAAAAAGGATTCCGGCCGGCCCATTGTGGCCGTTTTCCTGAATGACATCAGCGGTTCCATGGACGGCTTAAGGATCCAAAGGCTGAAAGAGGCCCTGATTGAAGGAAGCAGGTTTATTTCCGAAAACAATTATATCGGGCTTGTAAATTTCAATGATGAAGTTACAAGAGTCCTCGAAGTAGCCAGATTCGACACAATACAAAGCCAGAAATTCAACACGACTGTCAGGGAAATGTCAGCCGGGGGAAGTACCGCCATGTTTGACGGTATAGCGATCGCCCTTCAGACAATTATTGAAGCGAAACAGACCATTCCTGATGCAAAACCGATCCTTTTTGTACTTACGGACGGGGAAACAAATATCGGCCTTACCTACAGCCAGGTTAGGAGGGTTTTTGAAGGCCTGAGGATACCGATTTACACAATCAGTTACGGCGGAAATATCTCAATACTGAGCAGTTTGTCAGCATTGAACGAGGCGGCCAGTCTGAACGCAGGAACTGATGAAATTGCCTATCAGATCGGCGCCCTGCTGAACGCCGAAATGTAGGAGTAAATATCAGGTGAAAAGGTTTTTAATCTGGCTTGCAGTTTACATTCTGGCCTTCAGCGGTTTCGGTGCAGCATATCATATTTATTCGGACAGCCATCCGCAGAAAATCATAATTGCCCTCGATACGTCATTCACCATGAACTCAAGCCAGACAGAACTGCGGCGTGAATTAACCAGCCTTGATAAAAACAGATACAGTGAATTCTGTTTTGTGGATGCTCTTACACAGATTGCAGACTGGCAGGACAACACACACTTAAGAAAGGCGATAACATATTACGGTCCGAGAGACCTTGAAAAACTGGCTGCAAATGCCGCACAGGCACTTGAAAAATATGACGGAGACAGGATTATTTTTATCACAAATGCCGAAGATATCTCGGCACTTGAAAAAGTTTCTGATTCGGAAGTAATCAAGCTGAATCAGTAACCGTAAAAACGGAATCAGAATTAAATTATTATATCGGTTATTATAGCCCTCAGAAGATTTAAGCCACAGAGGATCCTGGGTTATTGGGAGAAGGCCGGACTGCCGTGAGATATTATCGGTGAGTTGATGATTTCTTTTTTTTGGTTTTTCCCAAACCCTTAAAATTGAATTTGAATAAAAATGACCCTTTCACGGATGCCGATAAAACTTTCAACAAAAACTCTGTGCCCTCTGTGGTTAAAAAACTATGAGTTTATTTTTAACATTTTCCCTGCAAAACAGAATTCAGTTTACTATACTTATATTCAGGAAACTCTGTTTTATGGACAATAAACCGGCAGACAAACAATTCAAATCAAGGCTGGCTGAACACCTGCTTAATACTCTGAAAGAATGTTCCGGCGTGTATACCGGAGAACTCAGGAAAATCATAAAAAAAGTCCGGGAAAAGGAAGGTTATCCCCTGATAATCGGGGCTGCAGCCTGGTTTAAGGAGAACAATCCTGACAATTCCGCCATCTCCGATTCAATCGCCGCGGCAGACAGAATTGTCGGGAAACTCAAACTGATCAGGAAAGAGCTTTCTCCCAAAGGACAGAAGTCAGGGGCTGGTTCTGCGGAAAAGGTTACGGCCGTTCTGAAAAAGAATGGTCTGCCTCCGGCCCTTTTCCGCCGGGAAATGCTTGCCGCAACCGCTTCGGGCAAGCAGCTCCTTGATGATTTCCTGGAAGCAAATAATCTGGGCGAATTCAGGTACCTGGAAGACGGTCTTGTTGAAACAGATAAAAGCAGCAAAAAGGATATCCCTGCCGAACCGACTGCCGCAGAACTTGAAACTCCGCAAAAGAACCTGCTTGTTTCCTGCACTCACCTGATCAAGCACCCTGTTGTCAGAAAGAATTTTTATGACTGCATCAGCAAATTCGGCACAGCATCTGATGCGACCGAAAGTTTTTTTGACACGGTAAATCCCGACGATGATGAAACCGCATATCAGGACCACAGGGAAAAGGTTAAATCCATTGTCGTCAGAAATTTTGAAACTCCGGTCAGGACACTTGATAAGGATCCCGATGCTGCAAAAAAGAAATCCATGATTGTAAAAATCCTCGATTATCTTTCAGAACTTGTAAATTACAACATCCTGCACAGAAAGGATTTTTACAAATCATTTATAATACTCGAGGAACTTCACAAATGGTTTTCTTCAAAAAAAATCAGGACCGTATTCTCCGATGTGATGACCGGAAACACAAGATTTGATGAGATCAGCAGACTTTTTGACAGAAGGCTGGACATACTCAATTTTATTTTCAATTTTGAAAAATTCATTATTGATATCCTGGCTGATCAGCTTTCTGTACGATCATCGCATGCCCACGCAGTGCGCATTACTAAAAATCAGGCCAGCAGAAACCTGAAAAAAACCGAATACTTCAAAATGATAAATACACCTCTGATGAAAGATCTCCAAAAGCGGTTTACTCTCCTTTTCCGCTACCTCGATGAATATTTTAAGGAAAAGCCTGTTCAGGCTGCTTTGGAAACTGAAGACAGCGCATATGCAGAAGCGGCAGCAGCATACAACAATCTGAATCAGGAAAACGAACAGAAACAGAAGCTGTTCCTCAAAGGCATAAGCGATATCGGGGAATTCCGGATTCGTGAAAGAAAAATCATAGACTCAATAAACTCGGACCTGTCAAATGAGAATATTGATAAGCTTTTTGCCATGGTTGATCATATTCCTCTTCTGAAAACACGGAAGACCCTTGTTACATACGGAGAACTTATCAGGCGGCTGATTGACGGTCCGCTGAAGGACAAATCACCGCCAGCCAGGATTGCTGTAATGGATAAAATCATTGATGATTTTGAACAGACCGGAAAACCGCCGGTCCTGATCGGCAGACTGAAATATTTCCGGAACAGCATAGAAACCGAGCCCAGAATCCTGAAGGAACTGCTGGAAAGATTAAAGCAGAATAAAACGATTGATGATCATATCCGCTTTCTTGTCAATGCACTTTCAAATGACTATCTTGCTGTCAAAGCCCCGAACCTTCTTTTACGGATGTATGGAATGGTTTCTGCTCTGCAGGCAAATAATCCGGAATATATTGACAGGATGATTGGTGAAATCAATTCGCTTCCCGTCTGGAAAAAGGAAATCGTTTTTGATTACGTCGGCGATCTTCAGAACCGGTTCCGTGAAAATAAAAGCATTATTTCCGGAGTTAACCGTATCAGGGACGAAATGGAAATTACCATTAAATCCGATAAGGAGAAGGAAAAAGCAGCACCTCAGAACCGGCAGGAATCAGTATTACAGGAGATAAGCGATTTTCTGAATAATCCCCGCTTTACTCTTGATGACGATGATGCCGAAATGGAAGATTTCGGGAAAGATATGGACACTCTTGTCGATATTGAAAAAAGCTTTGCCGAAGATCTTGCTGCTATTCAGTCCCTGAGTATTAAGACAGACGGCAAAAAGGAAGAAAAAGAACGGGGTTTCGCCGGATATGCCGAACCTCTCATCGATGAAGAACAGATTACCCGGATCATCAACTCCAGATTTGCCGACAGAATACGAATTATTCAGAAGCATATTGACAACAAGGACAACCCTTCCTATTACTCCGAAATACTGGAAGTAAGCAAAAGGATTTATTATGAAATAGATCCTCTTCAGAATATTGATGATAAAATTGATATTCTCGGGCAATGGATGCAGGTTGATTATAAAAATAAAAAACATCTGATTAATTTTATGCAGAGACAGATGGATGTCCTGGAAAAGGAGAAAAAAACAAGCGGTCTTGCCAGTGATCTTTGCTCTGAACTTGACAAACTTGAAACAAAGGACAGCCAGCTGGATTTTCTTAAGAAAAAACTGATTGATCCGTCTTTTTCGGTATATAAAAACATGATCAGCAGGCTTATAAACCAGATAAACAAGGAGCCAGTCGAAGTCAGCAATGAAACAGTCGACAAGTTCCTGTCTGATCTGGATATGAACAACAGGGAGGAACTTCAGACAAAAAAAGACGGCCTGCACCGCCTTGGTTCACGCAGTCTCGACAGCAAGGTGGTTGCACACATTCATCATCACGAAACCAGGATAGACAACGGCCTTCAGAAGCTTAAGGAAGAGGAGGAAGAAACCACTCTCAAATATCTTGCTGTTCAGTCCAAAAACGAACAGCAGAAAAATCATACATTCCAGATCTTTCACAATATAGAATTTCTTATTGATTATGTACTTGATAATTTCAAGTCGCCGGGAGCAAGGCAGAAATTTATCCAGGAACAGGAACTTTTTTTCACCGAAAACAATCAGGAAGCTCCATTTCCCGATTATCCTGACACTCTGAAGCTGGTGCGTTATCTGCTGAGTCCTCTTGAAGAAACGGGAGATGCACGTATCAGATCGTTTATCAACAGACAGGACAGCAAATATATCGATTTCGATATTAAATTGAAACTTTTCAAGATCCTGAATATTGAAAAGCAGATTCATGGACCTCTCGGGATAGAGAGCGGCTCAATCCCCTGTTTCGCAGTATATCTGTCGCTTGTTCATCCAAACAACAGGCATAGAAACACTGCACAAAAAATCCTGTTCCTGAAAGAAGTACTTCCCCATAAAGAAGATTACATGGCCGTTTTCAACATACATCAGAATGATATCAACCGTGTAATCAGCGAACTCGAACCTCTGCACAGGAAAGAACATCTTGCATCAAATGCCGGAGCCGGCCCGGATATGGAAGTCTCTCCGGGAAAAACAAGGGCACCTGCAAAGACCGGTAAAGGGCCATCCCATATTCCTGATTCCGTACAATCTGCCGATTTTGACATGACATTCCCGGAATCATCCCTAAAAGGTCCGCTTCTGTCAGTTGAAGACCTGAATCTCCCGGAAACGCCGGACTTAAGTCCTGCTGATAATATTGCAGAACCGGTGCCGCCGGAAATAACTGCCAAAGAAAAACCGTTTGAATCTGCAAATAATGCAGAGTCTGCTGCCGGCAGAAAAGCGGATATACAGAAATTTTACAGGGAATTCAAGGCGGCCGTGGACAATGATATTCATGATAAACTTGTAAAAAAAGCCAACAAGGCCATAGCTGAGAAAATAAAAGACAACGCCCAGATGAATTACAAAAAATTCCAGAAGGACACCAACAGGGTTCTTTTGGGAATCCTGACAGATCTTAACAAGGGCGCTCTTGAAAATATTGCCAGCCTGGTCAGTGATACGCTTATTCCTTCCTTTAAAAAGAATTTGGAAAATGAATTCAACAGGAAAAGAAAGCAGGAACTGACTGACATTCATTCCAAGCTGGAAAACATACGGCGCTACGTTATTACTCCCTGTGTCAGGAATGAAGCATCATCAATCAAACTTGATGAGCTGTGCAAAAGCGCGGCAATAGATCAGCACAACTGGAAGCAGCTGGAAGAAATAATCAAAAAAATGAACCTGTTCTGGGAAAAATACATTGTTGAACATGCAAAGCAGCATGCCAAAAGAAAACATCCTGAAATGAAAGGCGGTGAATTTTCAGAACTGTCTGAAGATATTTCAGGATCTGCAAGTACGGATTTCCCGCCGGGAACAGACAGTGTCCCTGCGGAAGCATCTGCAGGCCCGGGTTTTGTGGAAGAAATAAATAAGGACTCCGCTGCAGAGGCTCCTGAAGATATACCTGAAATGGAAATTGACTCCGGCATCCTTAAGGCTCTGACAAATCTGGATGAATTCAGAAAGCCGCACAAGATAATTATTGACAGCGCAGGAAATTCACAGAAATATGCCGAAGACATGGATCTGAGGCTTGAAATTCTGGATTATCTTTTAAAGACGAAAAGAGTTTTCACCTACAACAGCGGTAAAACCTACATCGGCGAGGGGAAAATTCTTGATTTTTACACCAGACATAAAGGAGACCGCCAGATTTTCACCCAGGACAAATATTACCTGATAAGCGAGCTTAAGGATTTCCTTGCCGGATTCGGCAGTGACAATGATGATGCAGCAGTAAAGAAAAAATGCCGCTTCCTCGGAATTGACCCGAAAACGGAAGATCATTATACTCAGTACCTTGGTCTGCTTGAAAATCTCGGGACATGGAAAGATGAAATCAACGCAAAAAGCCGGGTCGCAGAAAAAATACTCAAGGCCAGGAGTTTTCCGGGCCCGCAGCCGGAGCATGATGAAAAACACAATCAGCCGGAGCCCCGAAGGAAAGGACCCTCTGCCGGGAATTTTGTCTCCCACACCAAGAAAACGGCCGCCGTATCACATGCCGGGCCGCAGAAAACCCTGAAAAAGGCAGTAAAAACCGCAAATATACATTCTGATCTGATAAGGCATATAACCAGAAAAAAGAAAAAAATCACAGGCATACTGATAAACATGATCATGAATCTGACTTCGGCCGAAGATCTTGATAATATGGATTCACTGTATCTGGGCCAGCACAGCATGAAGCTGTCGCTGGAAGACCGTACAAGAAACATTTTGAATTTAATCGTCAAATTCAATATATTCAGCGAACGGCTGCTGGGCGGAATAATGCAGGATAAAAACCTTCTGAAATATCTGATAACATACTCAGACCTGGTAAAGCTAAAAGATCGTCCGCTAACTTCTTTTAGTCTATTAAGGAAAAGGGCTGACAGTGACAGGATGATATTTATAAAGATTCTTAAAGCCAGTGGTT
>CAZKOK010000041.1:0-13762 GCA_964554355.1 uncultured Spirochaetia bacterium
AATCATCATCCGGAACAGATATGATTTTTTCCGAGAAAACATCATCAGCATTCAGTATATAATATTTTGTGTCCTGATTATAATAATTCGCAAATGTTTTTTCCCAAAGTTGATTTATTTCTTCTTTTACATTACCGTAGCCGATCAGGCCCCACAGATAAGTTTCTGTGTCCCGGAATATTACCAGGAGATCTGGAGCTTCATCGGAATATGCTTTTTTCACAAGTGCAAGTTTACATTCATAATTCATTCTTCTAAGAATATCATAATAAAACAACGCTATATCCCTGCTGCTTCCTTCTTCGTTTAACAGCAGTTTTTCAGGCAGCTGCAGGGGGGCTATCGCATCTGTTATGTCAAATACCACGCTGCTCAGATCATATAAATTCTGAACGAAATCCGGCCCCATCGACTTGACCCTGTATATATATCTGTAAACTCCTTCACTATTAATTTCCGGAGTCCTGTAATTGCTGAATTTTGAATAATCGGCAAGGTCATCCCTTATCAGTGCATATCCTGCATTGTCAAGATATCCGAGTCCGTCATGTATGCCCCATAAAGGCTGATGCCGGTCCCCTATCAGTGTTGCCATATAAAGAGCTTCGGCAAATATTATTTTTGAATCATTGTATCCCGGAATATTTTCCGATGAATAAATTCTTACTATATAATTATTCCTGTAAAGATTACTTACAATACCCTGCCAGTAGCTGTTATTTCCGTAAAACGCAGTTATCTGGCTGTATATTGCATCTGAGGGTTTTTCCAGACGGAATTTAAAATTAATTTGGAACTCATTGTCTGTAAGCATGTAAGTATTTCCAGCCCTGTCGCGTTTGACCATCTGAATCTCTGTTGTATCGTATTTAACTTTTTCACTGTTTTCAAACAGCTGTTCAAGTACAGAATAAACATATGAAGAAACAAGCACTGCCGTAAGGATACCGGATGAGCTTTCCGTATTTATTGTTTTAGAATTGCCGAACTGTTCCAGATTTATTCCATGTATACCGGATCTGGAAAGAGCCCTTCCGTATAACTGTTCCTGGTTATCTGTATATATTGTTACAAAATCCTGAGAAAAAACATCAGCACATAAAACAGATGTAAAAAGCAAAAGAATAATCCATTTTTTTAACAGCAAAACCGGTCCTCCGCTATTTATTATACAGTTGAATATTAAGCGTTGCCATATATTTTTTAAATAATTAAGTACTTTGTTCCCCCTGGAAATAACACAATATTGCCCAGAGAAAAAAAAACATATATAATTCCACTTAATTCAGGAAATAAATATGATTGTTATAAAATGGATTATAATTCTTGCCGTCGGCATATTTGTGCTTCTTAAGTCTTCAGATTATTTTATTTCTGCGGCCGAGAAATATGGTCTTTATTTAGGCATTTCGCCGTTTGTTGTCGGGATACTTTTTGTAGGTATCGGTACTTCACTGCCTGAACTTATTTCATCAATTGTCAGTGTTATCCGCAATTCATCTGAAATTGTTGTGGGCAATGCGATTGGTTCGAATATTACCAATATCTGTCTTGTGCTTGGAATTGCAGCTGTTACAGGAAAAAAATTCGTAATCACTCATGATATCATGAAAGCCGACATCCCTTTTCTGCTTGGCTCTGCCGTAATGCTTTCATTCATGTTATACGATTTGAAATTCTCAACTGCAGAAGCATTGATTCTTCTTGCAGGTCTTGTTTTTTATCTTATTTTCTGTGTTACAGACAGACCGGTACTTGCCAAAGGAACTGATGTAAAAATCAGACAAGTCAAACCGGGTATTTTTATTTTTCTCAAACTTGTTTTAAGCCCTGTATTTATCTATCTTGGAGCCGAATATACTGTAAGGTCGGTAATCGCTTTTTCCGAAATAATAAATATCGGCAAGGAAGTTATTGCCATGAGTGCTGTGGCTCTGGGCACATCTCTTCCTGAAATTGTCGTGACTGTCAAATCTGCCCGCAAAGGAAATGTTGAAATGGCTGTCGGCAATATCACAGGGTCCAATATCTTCAATACACTGGCTGTTATGGGAATACCCGGGCTGATAGGACCTCTTGCCATTCCGCAGGCAGTTATTTCATTTATAATTCCGATGTTTCTTTCCGTAACTGCCCTTTATATAATCATTGTAATTGACAAGACCGTGTACAGAATACAGGGATATCTTCTGCTTCTTTTTTACGGATATTTTATAATGCGTATTTTCGGTATTGTTTAGTTGTTTTCGGATTCGGCAATTTCAAGAACACTAATCAGGTCCTGCGGATTAACGCGGTACGGCGAACCTTTTCCTTCATAAAATCCGTGTGATTTTATCAGATGGATAAGCATTTCGGTATATGCAACTTCTTTTCCCAGCTTTCTGTTTCTTACCGTAATGTTTGTTTTTTTAATTATTTTCCTGTCTTCTTCAAAAGGTGAAGGAAGTTTTCCTCTTACCGATTCTATCTTGACTTCAAAATAATCATCAACTGCAATAAACTCACCAAGCCCTTCAGCACCCCTGTCCAGGAAATAGACCATTCGTTCGGAGATCTGCAAATGTGATCTGTTGAGTTTTTTTACCAGGGCATCGTCATCAATAATAATCTGAACGAGATTTCTTTTATCATTTCCCAGAAAACCCGGGAGACTTATCTTTCCGGCTTTCATGTTATTTTCGTTTTTTTTCATCTGCGGGCTTTCTTTCATTTTAAGCTCCTAGGCAAATTTATCATAGAAAATCAGTTCCTCAGGTATACCTTTTGATACAAGAACCCTGACACAGGCATCAATCATTCCCGGAGACCCGCACAGATAAGCTTCAATATTTTTTCCGTTTTCAAGATGCCTGTCCAGAACATCAGTTATCAAGCCTGTTTCACCGGTCCAGCTGTCTTCTTCGGCAGGTTCTGACAAAGCAGGAATAAACCTGAAATCCGGCAGATTTTTTTCAAGCTCCTTCATTTCTTCGACAAGGAAAAGGTCTCTTTTGCTTCTTGCACCGAAAAAATATCTTGTCTTCCTGTGTATACCCCTGCCCTGCATATTGGAAAGGATTGATTTTACAGGAGCCATTCCGGATCCTCCGGCAATACATACAATTTCATTTTGTGAATCAGTCAGATTGAATTCACCGTAAGGGCCGTTAAAAAGGATATCGTCCCCTTCTTTCAGATATTTGTGGACATATGTGGTGCAGATCCCGTTGGGAACAAGTCGTATTTCAAGTTCTATGCTGTTTCTTTGCCGCGGATCCGAAGCAATTGAATAAGCCCTGTAAACCGGTTCATCGGTCAATTCGTATTCAGGCGCCTTTATCTGCACAAACTGTCCTGCAGTAAAATCAATCTGATCCGGATCATCAAGCGATATGGACAGCTCTTTGATATCATGGGTAAGGTCCTTAATTGAGGTGACCCTGCCACTGTATTCCTTTACATTGAAAAGTTCATCCGGAATTCTGATGCTCAGGTCTTCCTTTACCTTGCACTGACATGACAATCTGATATTTTCTTTCATTTCCTCGCCGGAGATCCAGGGAAGTTCAGTAGGGAGATACTGACCTCCGCCCTTTTCAATTTTAACCTTGCAGAGACCGCAGGATCCCCTGCCGCCGCAGGCAGAAGGAATAAACAGGTTCTGTTCCATAAGTGTGGAAAGAAGCGGTCTTCCTCCTTTTACCGTATATTCATTTTTATTATTGACAGTTATTTTCTTTTCGCCGTAATTGGCAATCGTTGAATCGGCTATTACCATTAAAACTGCAAGGAATGAAGAGATTCCGGTAATTGCTCCTATGCTTATCAGAAACTGATAAAACTGTTCCAATCTTATCTCCTATCCGATATTTATAATTCCGGTAAAACCTGTAAACGCCAGAGCCATGATTCCGGTAATAATCAGGGTTATTCCGGCGCCTTCAAGTCCGCCGGGTAATTTGGCCCGCACGATTTTCTGCCGTATGCCAGCCATGGCCAGGATCATCAGGGCCCACCCTATCCCGGAGCCGAAACCGAAAATAAACGAATTAAAAAGGCTGTACTCCCTTATCACCATAAAAAGACTTACACCCAGTATTGCACAGTTTACTGTAATAAGCGGCAGGAATATTCCAAGCGCGGCATACAGTGTCCCGGAAACCCTTTCAATAATCATTTCCACAATCTGCACAAAGGCGGCAATCACTATTATAAAAACTATAAAACGCAGGTATTCAAGCTCAAGCGGAATGAGGACATAATTATATACAATTGAATTAATAATACTTGTACATGCCATTACAAATGTAACAGCTGCACCGAGACCTGCCGAAGTCTTGATTTCCCTGGAAATTGACAGGAAGGAGCACATTCCCAGATAATTCGTAAGAAGAATATTGCTTGTGAAAATAGATGCAAAAAACAATGCAGCTGGGGCGATTTCTTTCATTTTGCCGCCTCCTCTTTTTTCCTTAAAACAAGTCCCCTGACAACCCAGATAAATACCGCCAGCATGAAAAAAGCACCGGCAGGCATTATCATAATTGTCCAGCTGTCCCACCATTCTCCCAGTATCCGGTATCCGAACAGCGAACCGGTTCCCAGGAGTTCCCTGAAAAAAGCGATTATAAGCAATACATAGGAATACCCTATGCCTGATGCAAGTCCGTCTATCAGGGACAAGCCCGGACCGTTGTTAATTGCAAAGGCTTCCGCCCTGCCCATAATTATGCAGTTTGTTATTATAAGCCCGACATAGGGGCCAAGCTGCTGCCACATTTCCGGATAAAAGGCCTTTAAAATAATGTCCACGATTATTACCCAGGTCGCAATTATCAGTGTTTCCACCATCATTCTTATTCTTGACGGAATTAATTTTCTGATAAGTGAAATGGTAAAGCTTGATAATGTAGTCGTAAACATTACACCCATGGTCATGACAAATGTATTCGCAAACTTGTTTGTAACAGCAAGTGTTGAACATATTCCAAGTATCTGGGCAAAAACAGGGTTGTCTGCGCCCAGGGGAGATAAAAATGTCTTTCTGATTTTTCCTTTGGTCATTTTATTATAATATCCTTATCAGCATTATTAACGATAGCTTCGACAAAACCCGAGGTCCTTGTTGCACCCGTTATACCGTCAACTTCGTCCGGTGCTGTTGCTGTTCCTTCGGGCACCATGATTACCGGCACTGATTTTCCGCGGAACTGTTCCCTGAACCAGGTTTCCATTATTCTTGCGCCCAGGCCCGGAGTTTCATTCTGTTTTATAAATTCTATGCCTGTAATTTCAGAAAGACTTTTGTCATAACCTATTACAGCTTCAATTTCTCCCCATAAACCAGGGCCACGTGAAAAAATTACATAACCGTCTGCAGAACCATTACCCGCATTTATCGCAAAATATTCAATTTCGCCATCTTTGTTACTGAACTCTGTGACCTTTTCACTATAAAGGGCAATAATATCATTATTATCATCAGGCACACTGATATCTGCAGCATAGAGGACTGCCTTTTTTAGAACAATTGTTTCGTTTGCCTTTACCTTATCCTTTGTTGCAAGATAAAGTCCCGATACCATCGAAATGCAAAATACAGTCAGCATTGCCATAAAAATTACGGGATATATTTTCTCTTTGAAAAAGGGACTCATGATACAGCCTCCTTTTTTTTCTTTGCATTTTTCATAAGCTGATCAATAAGGGGTCCGAAAGTATTTGCAAGCAGTATGCTGAAAGTAACTGCTTCTGGCCATATTGAAAAATTACGTATAAGTACAGTTAATATCCCTATGATAACTCCATAAATCCATCTGCCGCCGTTTGTTGTCTGTGAAGCTGATACGGGGTCTGTAGCCATAAACATTACCGCAAACAGAAATGACCCGCTTAATGCATAATAGACAGGATTTGTATAAGCGGCAGGATCAACAATATAAAGTACGGTCTGAAAAAGAAGAAATGATGCTGTGCCGCCTGCAACTATCCGGTAATTCGCAGTCTTGGCAATCAGAAGATAAAGACCGCCCAGGATAATAAGCAGAGCTGAAGTTTCGCCCAGAGAACCTGAAGTAAATCCAAAAAACAAATCAAACAGATTGCGTCCTGTTTCATTCAGTGCGGAATCAAGTCCGCCCTGTTTTATCAGAAACAGCGGAGTTGCCTTTGTGACCGCATCCACAGGCTGGGAAAAAGCAGCAAACCCTCCTGGAAAGCCTGAGAAATTCGGAGTAAACATCGATGTAAGCTTGCTTCCGAAGCTTATATAGACAAAGGCCCTCCCGGTAAGTGCAGGATTAAAGACATTTTTGCCGAATCCGCCGAATGCCATTTTCCCGAAAATTATACCGAACATTATCCCGGCAGCAGCAATCCATAAAGGCACAAACGGAGGCAGGGAGAGCGCAAACAGAAAATTGCTGACAAAAACCGCCGCAGTAACCTGTTTTTTATATATCAGGGCAAAAATATATTCACTCAAAAAACCTGCTGCATTTACCACAGCCATAATAAGAAGGCTTCTCCAGCCGAAAAAATATACGCTTGCCGCAAAAAGAGGCAAAAGCGCATAAATAACCTTTTTCATCGGCGGCTGTTTCATTATCAATGGTTTTTTCATATTAACTTAATCCTTGTAATAATCATAAAATTAATTCTTTAAATGTCAATGAAAAGCCTGAAAATCCATTCTTTCATTAACGGCATAAACACTCCTGGATCAGAAAGCAAACTTTTCTGATATAAAATCTGTCTAAACTTTACTAATATACTCAATATTAGTAAAGTTTATTCAGCAGGATTTTATTATACGGCAGGGCGGTGTAAGAAACCTGATTTTCTTCAGATGCAACAAATCCTGTTATCGGGATTTATGATGAAAGAGGCAATTATGAAAAAAATTAAATTCATGGAAATACTTGAAACAATCATCGAAAATTCAAAAATCGGACTGCTTGCAACTTCAGACAAATCCGGACGTCCGCATATAATATAGGAGAGGAAGCTGTTGCAGCCGGATCAATAAGCGCGCTTGATTTGAAAAAAGACTATGTAATAGGTGCATACCGCGACCACGGCCATGTTCTGAGCTGCGGCATTTCTCCGAATACAGTTATGGCTGAATTGTACGGTAAAGCTTCCGGCTGTTCAGGGTGCAAAGGCGGATCAATGCATCTTTATGATGCAGAGAAGCATATGCTCGGAGGCAACGGCATTGTCGGCTCGCAAATTCCCGTTGCTGCCGGAATTGCACTGAAAATCAGAAACCGGAAAGAAGACGGCGTCGTTCTCTGTTATTTCGGCGACGGCGCCATCCACCAGGGTTCATTTCATGAAGCCATGAATATCGCCAAGATATACAGCCTTCCGGTCATCTTTATCTGCGAAAATAATCAGTACGGCATGGGTACGGATTTCCGCAGGGTTTGTTTCATCGGAAGATGTTCCAATGCCTTACAACCATACACTTGAACTCGCCGTTCAGCCGGATGTTTCGAAAATACTCAATGCGGCAAAAAATGCATTATATCAATCAGACAGGCGGATATAAATATGGCTGAAAGAATCAGGATGATTGCCTTAAGCCCGACAATGGAAGAAGGAACAATTGTAAAATGGCTTAAAAAAGAAAATGACAGGGTTACAAGCGGTGATGTAATCTGTGAAGTTGAAACAGACAAGGCCGCTATGGATTACGAAGCTGCCTGGGACGGCATTCTCCTAAAGATTATTGCAGAAGAAGGCTCTGTTGCACATGTAGGTGAAACGATTGCTGTAATCGGTGAAAAGGGAGAAGATTTCAGTTCACTTCTTATGCAGAAAGATCCCGCAGCTTCGGGCATAAATACGAAAACTGAATCATCTGGTGGACAGAATGAAAAATCATTTGCTGCTTTTAAGCAGGAAAAATCTGCTTTATCATCAGATTCTGAAAGAATCAAGGCTTCTCCCCTTGCACGCAAAATTGCAGCAGACATAGGTGTTAACCTTTTATCTGTGAACGGGTCCGGTCCTGGAGGCAGAATAATAAAGCGGGACATTGAATCAGCCGGCCCAGGGCCTGTAAGCCAGCAGGCGAAAGCTGCAGTTTCAGGCTAAGACAGAGTGGTAGAAATTAACATCATGCGCCGGGCAGCTGCCAGGCGTCTTTCCGGATCAATGTTCTCAGCTCCGCATTATTATCTTAAAATATCTGTTTCGGTATCCGAACTGATGGCCGAAAGAAAAAAAATAAATGATGAAAGGGAGAGTGGGATATCATTGAATGCATTCCTGATTAAAATTGCTGCAGAAGACCTGAAAAAACACCCATATCTTAATTCATCATGGAGGGAAAATGATATTCTTCTTTTCGGCAGTATTGATATTGCTTTAGCTGTTGCGCTTGATGACGGACTTATTACCCCTGTAGTAAGAAACTGCGGTATAAAATCCATCTCTGGAATAGACAGTGAACTCAGGGATCCTATTGCCAAAGCAAAAGACAGAAGTCTCAGACCTGATGAATATTCCAATGCGACATTCACTGTCAGCAATCTCGGAAGTTCGGGAATCGAAGAATTTACAGCTGTCATAAACCCTCCCTGGTCAGCTATTCTTGCTGTGGGTGCAATTATGAAAACAGCTGTGGTAATGCCGGATGATTCCGTAAAAACTCATGATATAATTAAATTCACACTTTCCTGCGATCACAGAGTTATTGATGGGAAAACAGGTGCAGATTTTCTTGCAGATTTTAAAAAATCAATTGAAAATCCTTTAAATGCATTGATATAGAAATTTCAGGAAATGATTAACAGACAGAGGTAAACCATGGGAACAGAAAAATATGACATAGCAGTTCTCGGAGCAGGCCCCGGCGGATATGTGGCGGCAATCAGGGCATCACAGCTTGGTAAAAAGGTATGTATCATCGAAAAAGACAAACCCGGCGGAGTCTGTCTGAATATGGGCTGTATTCCTACAAAAACCCTTATACATCAGGCGGAACTTTTTGAATCTCTGAATGAAATTGAACAATTGGGCGTAAAATTTGATATTACCGGTTTTGATTATGCAAAAGCCCATAAGAAATCAAGGCAGGCTGCCGAATCATTGTCAAAAGGTGTTGACTTTCTGCTTAAAAAAAACGGCATCGTTCTTAAAAAAGGCACCGGCAGAATTACAGCAAAAGAATGCATTACTCTTGAAAGCGGAGAACCGGTAAAAGCCGATAATATTATTATTGCAGCAGGATCCGGCCCACGCGAACTTCCCGGTTTTGAATTTGATGAAAAACTTGTTCTGTCTTCCAACGGTATACTTTTGCAGAATTTTCTTCCTGAAAGCATGATTATTCTCGGTGCAGGAGCTATCGGTTCCGAATTTGCCTATATACTTTCCTGTTTCGGTGTCAAAATATATCTTGTCGAAATGATGGACCAGATACTGCCTGCCGCAGAAAGAGAATGCGACGATCTGGTCGCAGCATCATTAAAAAAGAAGAAGGTTGAAATTTTTACAAATGCAAAAGCGCTGTCCCTTAAAAAAGAGAATAAAGGTATAAGTATTGTTATTGATCATAATGGTGCTGAAAAAACGATTAAATCAGATCAGCTGCTTGCTGTTACAGGACGGATCCCCAATACAGACGGAATCGGACTTGAAAATGCAGGAATAAAAACCAGTAAAGGTTTTATTCCGGTAAATGACTATTACGAAACGTCGGTTCCCGGTATTTATGCAATCGGTGATGTTATATCAAGTCCGCTTCTGGCTCATGTTGCGTCAAAAGAAGGTGAAATAGCGGCTGAACACATAGCAGGCCTCAAAACCGAAACCATGATTGACATAAATCTTGTTCCTTCAGCAGTTTATACAAATCCGGGCGTTGCCAGCTTCGGCAGTACGGAGAAGGATTTAAAGGATTTAGGAATAAAATACAAATCCTTTACATTTCCATACCGGGGTGCAGGAAAAACCGTTGCTATCAACAAAAAAGACGGATTTGTAAAAGTCCATTGTGATTCTGCCACCAATGAAATACTTGGTGCCCATATTGCAGGCGAACAGGCCGGGGAACTGATACATGAATTGCTTCTTGCCAAAAAGGCAGAGCTGCTTCCGTATGACATTGCTTCAATGATTCACGCACATCCCAGTATTTCGGAAACGGTAATGGAAGTGATGCGCGGAATTGAAGGATGGGCTGTCCATATTTAATTTCAAAATTTTTAAAATTATAGTTGGAGTCTTGTAAAAAACTTATTTATAATGAAATAGATGAGGAGTGCAAGATGCAGATCAAAGCGAGGATTATTTTAATTAATATTCTTTTTACAGCAGGGATTATATTTGCAGCATTTAATATTGCAATTGCGGGTATAATTCTCGGATTATCCGGCATAATCCTTTCTTTCCTGCTTATTTTTCCTGTTTCATCACAAATTTCAAATATCCGTGTTCTTTCAGATAAGATTTCTGAAGGAAATCTTGGAGCCACTTCGGATATCAGAAAAATAACACCCGAGCTTACACTTCTTTATAAATCTTTCAGAAATTTCATTAATATGTTTTCCTCAATGCTGATTGATATCAGACAGATAGCATCAATCACACAAGATTCAAAAGACAAAATGCAGATGGCTTCTGTTGAAACGGTAACTGCTGCCGAGGAAATAAGTGCCAACATTTCAAGCATCGATAATATGCTGGAAAAACTTGTAGGTAATCTGGAAAGTTCCTCCTCTGCGATATTGGGTCTTAATGAAAGTATAAAAAGATTTTCAACAAAAATAGACAACCAGGCTTCTGCAGTTGCCGAGTCTTCCGCATCAATAGAGGAAATGACCAGATCCATTGAAAACGTTGCCCAGATAAGTACTGAAAGAGAAACCGCGTCAAAAAATCTTGTTGAACTGACCGTACACGGCGGAGAAGCTCTGGAAAACTCAAATGCCCTTATCAGGGACAACTCGAATGATGTTCAGGAAGTTCTTGAAATTATTTCAATTATCAACAACATTGCCAGCCAGACAGATCTATTATCAATGAACGCAGCAATAGAAGCAGCTCATGCAGGTGATGCCGGCAGAGGTTTTGCTGTTGTTGCTGAAGAAATCAGAAGCCTTGCAGAATCCACAAATGAGAATTCAAAGCAGATTCGGAAAACGATAACTACCATTGCTGAAAGGATTGCACAGGTTATGGATTCGAGTGTTCAGAGCCGTAAAATTTTCGATCAGATAGAAAATGAAAATATTAATTCATCAAAAGCAATGGCCGAGATTTCATCAACAATGAGCGAACTAGCCGTGGGCAGCCGTGAAATACGTGATGCCGTCCTTTCCATATCCGATGATACAAGAGAACTTACCGATGAATCAGAATTCTTTGCCGGATCACTCAACCAGGCAAGCTCCGGTCTTTCGTCAATTGAGGAACTTGCCCGGCAAATCAGTCATGGAGTAAAGGAAATCCACGCCGGAATTTTTGAAATTGCAAATTCGGTAAATGAACTTCAGAAGACCAACCGTGATGGATTTACCTCCATGGAGATAATCTCCCGTGAAATCAGCAGATTTGATTTTTCCAATGTCAGTGAAAACATAAACATCGGAAGGGAAGCAGATTCGTCTGATGGATCTGATGTCGAGGAACTGAACGGAATTGATGAAGACGATTTTCCTGATGGAAAAGAAGCTATAGAGAAATCCGTTTTTTCCGGCAAAACCATCTTGTCTGATACCGAGGAAAATATAACAGCATCGTATGAATATACTGCAGAAAATGAATCAGGCGAAACAGATCGTAATATATATGAAACCGTTGATGAATCCGCTGCTGCCGGTGAGGAGGCCGAAGTTTCTGCCGAAACCAGTGATTTCACCTCATACAGTGAAAGTAGTTCTGTGGATGAATCTGTTTCTTTAGCGGAGGACACCGATAATAATAATGCGCAAGATACTGATAAAAATAAGACTGAAGATGCTGATTATTTCCGCGATTATTATATAAATGAAGAAACCGGGGTCAAGGAAGCCGACGGCGAAATTAATCTTGATGATAAAAAATGAATATGATGAAATTTTTACCTGATCTTCTAAACAGCAATGTTATTTTCAGACTTCTTTTTGCCTTTTTGCTGGGTGCATTTATCGGAATTGAACGCGATGTGCATGGAAGGCCTGCCGGATTAAGGACAAATATTCTGGTCAGCATCGGTGCCTGTACTTTTATGATACTTTCGTTTTATGCAGCATCAATTGTCCCGGGAATATATTCTGGCGATCCGACCCGAATTGCCGCACAGATAATAACCGGCATCGGCTTTATCGGAGCCGGTTCAATTATCAAGCACGGATTCTCAATAAAAGGCCTGACTACTGCAGCAAGTCTCTGGATTTCAGCTGCTATCGGAATGTGCTGCGGCGCCGCTTATATTGAACTTGGAATATTTACAACGGTTCTGGCAATTATAACACTTCAGGTGCTTGATGTTTTTGAAAGGATTATTCCAAGAAATTATTACCGTAAACTTAAAATAATCACGGGTTCAGACAATGATTTTAAAAAAATACTAGATTTTCTTTCACATAAAAAATTAAAAATCCATAATATTGATCATGTATATGATTTTGAGAACAGCAAACTGACACTTACATTTGCCCTGGGTATGAAAAGCAGAAATATGGCTTTTTACAATTTCCAGAATATAAATACCGGTTTGAATTCTCTCAATATTGATATTTACAGTATCTGCTGGGAAAGCGAAAAATAACTCATCTATTCTATAATACTGTCCCACTTGCTTATTCTTGATTCAAGTCCGGCAAAAAGTTTTTCAGTATCTCCGGTTATTTCTATAGTCTCGATACGATCACCCTGTCGTATACTGTTAACAACATCCTGGTCTTCCGGGCTTTCTATGCACCCGAAAACAGTGTGTTTTCCATTTAGCCAGGGAGTTTCAATATGGGTAATAAAAAACTGACTTCCATTTGTTCCTGGACCCGCATTGGCCATTGATAATATTCCAGGCCTGTCATGCCTTAGTTCAGTCGTGCACTCATCCTCAAATTCATACCCGGGACCGCCGGTGCCGGTGCCCAGGGGACATCCTCCCTGAATCATAAAATTATCAATTACCCTGTGGAAATTAAGTCCGTCATAATATCCATGCATCGCCAGATTTGCAAAACTTGCAACAGTCACAGGGGTTTTTTCGGCAAAAAGATCAAGATGAATATCTCCTGTTGCAGTCTTGATTACGGCTTTAATATTCATGTTATCCTCGGTTATTTTTTTTTAAATATATAATGCCGGTCACAAGATATCAAGATCATTGGAATTTTATTGATTAAAAGAAACGGTTTGAATATAATTTCCTGTAATGCATAAAGAGCCCTTCGGCCGTCTTGACGGCAATAATGAGACAAGAAAAAAAATACTGCCGCTTTGCCGCTTAAAACCCGGTGAAATCTGGTACGATCCAGAAAAACGGCACAGAGTCGGATGCCTTGACTGCACCGATAAAAATCAAATCGATCTTCTTTTCAAAAAATCAGATATAGCAGTACTTGCAGTTCATGATCCTCCATATAACATTCAGGTGGGTAATATAAACACAGATCAGCTTTCCAGTGTAGCTCTTACGCGCTATATTGATTTTACCGGAAAATGGATAAACATATGCTCTGCATATATGAAAACAGACAGTCATTTTTACATCTGGACCGGCGCAGACCAGAATGACAGCTTTCAGCCTCTTCCAGACATTATGATGCTGATGAGGAATTTC
>CAZKOK010000042.1:0-8663 GCA_964554355.1 uncultured Spirochaetia bacterium
AGCTGGTTTCCGGTTATTTCATAATATCCGTCCTCAGAGCCTACAATTATTACATCTGTTCCTACAGTTATTTCCATTAAATCCGTCAGCGGAACAGAGACAGGCGAATTTGATAATTTGGTCCATACAGAACCGGTTATATTATATTGGAGAACCGTATACTCATTTCCCGATAATTGCACACACATGATAACCTGATTACTTGCATATCCTGATATACCGAGAAATGAAGTAACTGTTCCGACACCTGCATTGTCAGTTGCATCGGTGAGTGTTAAATATGTATCAGAGTCTGCTGTAATATTGCCTGAATAATACAATCTGGAATATGAACTAAACCAGTAGTTAGTTCCGTCAAACTCAATATCTCTTATCATATTTTGAACGGTACCGGATGTATAAAAATCAACTTCAGCCGGTGTACTGAAAGTATCTATGCCATCCTCGGCATCCCAGTAAATCCTGTATTCACCTGAACCGTCATAAATTTCAAAAAACATAATATCATTGACTGAAAAAATAGAGACTATATCCCAATCAGCAGGCAGGTTAGCAGTGGCGGTTACGTCCGTCCAGCCGGACCCCGATGTATAATACTCAACACTGTATGTGATTGCGCTGCCGTTATCCTCATAGAACAATCCATACAGATATCCGTCAAATTCGACAACTTTCAGGCTGTTTTTAAAATAATTGGGATTTGATGGATTGTTTGGTATTTCAGACCATGGAGGTTCTGCCTGACCCGCCTGTGAATCAGGCAGTATGTATACAGAACCTGTGCTTACATAATAATCAGAACCAAGGACAGCAAAGCTGTCAACAGAAACTTCATTCGGCAACTGGCCGTCTGCCAGAGGTTTTTCATTGATTATGGTATAAAAAACCCCGAATTGCGGCGGGTTACAGGAAAAAACCGCCGAGAGAATAATCATTACCGGTAAAATATATATTTTCTTCATTTTGTTTCCTTAAATCCTATAATTAGAAATGGTAAATCGCCGAAAAACTAATTTCCAGGAAATTACCAAACGAAGTCTGATCTTCAAGAGAATCAGTTCCGATCCAGAGTTCGGGCACCCACCAGTATTTTATATTCCCTCCGAAATCCCATTCCGACGAACTTCTGTAATAGAAGCTGATACCGGGTTTCAGCACAGGCCCGAAATTGGTTGAATCAATAACACTGTTGATGATTATACCTGCTTCAATCGACAGAGGCATGTAAAAAGGAAAAAAATCTATTATATACTTGTAGGAAAACGTTATCGGCACCATCGAATGCGTATTGTTCCAGGTAATTGCAAACATACCTGCGATATTAAAACCGAGTGTCATATTATTGTTTATATATCCGTTCCATTCGATCGACCCAAGAACCCCCAGCGGGAATTTATAAAACTGAGCAAGCGCATATGTCGGAGGGTCCCTGTATGGAAAAGTAGCAAACAGGGGAATAATTGTACCGATATTCAGGCCGAAAGCCTGGTCTCCAAGGTCGTAAACAGGAACGATCCTGTCCTGTTCTTCCGGCGGCTCATCCAATGCCTGTGAAAATACCGGAAAAACGGCAGCAGCCAAAATTAAAATAAGCAGTATTTTTTTCAAGGTAACCTCTCATTTTTTTATACCCGGGAAGTTTTTTTATCTTTCTGCCCGGTAAAATCATATTATCACCAGCAAAACGTTTTTTCAACATATTGCATTAAAGGATTTAAATATGTTAAAAAATATTCATGTCAGTACAAACAATTGATGGTAACCATGTTTCGGAACATATTAGATCAAAATTAAAATCATTCATAGATATATTAAAAAATGAAAATATTGTTCCGGGCATCGGGGTTATTCTGGCAGGGGAAAATCCTGCATCCACCTATTATGTAAATTCCAAGGAAAAGGCATGCGCATCAATCGGGATTTACTCCGTTGACAGAAGGGTAGCTGCGGACATTTCCGAAAAGGAGCTTCTTGATATAATTGACTCGATGAACCGCGACCCCAGAATAAACGGAATACTGGTCCAGCTTCCATTGCCGGAACATATTAATGAACAGAAAGTCCTTCTGGCCATAGATCCTTCCAAGGATGTAGACGGATTTCACCCTGATAATGTCGGAAAACTTGTACTTAATCAGCCGACCCTTCTTCCATGCACGCCGCACGGGATCCTTCAGCTTTTGAAGTATTATAAAATTGATACAAACGGAAAGCATGTCGTAATTATCGGACGCAGCAATATTGTGGGGAAACCGCTTGCCAATCTTTTCATACAGAAAAGCAGTATGGGCAATGCTACCGTAACTGTCTGTCATTCAAGAACAACAAACATGGCTGAAATTACCAGGCAGGCTGATATACTTGTAGCCGCTGTCGGCATTCCCGAACTTGTAAAAGCAGATATGGTAAAAGAGGGCGCCGTTGTAGTCGATGTCGGAATTAACCGTGTTGATGATCCTTCAAAAAAAAGAGGCTACCGCTTATGCGGTGATGTGGCTT
This sequence comes from uncultured Spirochaetia bacterium, assembly GCA_964554355.1. Classification (GTDB taxonomy): domain Bacteria; phylum Spirochaetota; class Spirochaetia; order CAZKOK01; family CAZKOK01; genus CAZKOK01. The sequence goes on from CAZKOK010000042.1 coordinate 2,500, forward strand.
ATGATGAAGTCAGCGGCAAGGCCTCCTGGATTACCCCTGTCCCTGGCGGTGTCGGGCCCATGACAATTACAATGCTTTTATACAATACCGTACTTTCTGCAGCCCTGGCGGCCGGAAAAGTAAAGGAAATGGAGGATTCCCTTGGCCTTTAATATTGTCGGAAAAATTGATGGTAATGTAAAAATAAACAATGTCCTGGCAAGCGTTTCGGATAAAACGGACCTGGAAATAATTGTAAATACTCTTGCCCGACTCAATCCGGATGTACATTTTTATTCAACCGGGCATACATATAAAAAAATTGGTGAAATCCTCGGCAGCCGGGCCGGATCGATGCTGACTTCGGTATCCGATTATACTGGTCAGCCCGAGATGCAGGGCGGACTTGTTAAAACCCTTGATTTTAAAATTTACCTCGGTCTTTTAAGCGAAACCTATAACGAAGCGCACCGGCAGGATATCAAAAGGGTGGGCGGCATTGAATTTGATATGGTTATTGCAAATCTGTATCCGTTCAAACAGACCGTCAGCCGCAGCAACATCAGCTTTGAGGAAGCGCGCGGGAATATTGACATCGGCGGTCCCTGCATGGTAAGGGCAAGCGCAAAGAATTTCATCAGGGTTGTTTCTGTCTGCAATCCTTCCGATTATCAGATGATTGCAGATGAACTTAAAAACAATAACTGCTGCATTTCACTGGCAACAAGACTGGAGATGGCCAAAAAGGCATTCAGCCATACAGCAGATTATGACGATGCAATTAAGAATTATTTCAGTAATACAGATTTTAACAGATTGAAGGATACTTACAGTTTTTAACGATTTTTTTTAAAAAGGAGTAAATATGTCTGACCTGAAAGCCATGTACAGAACAATGAAAGAGGAAGATTTTCCCGTAAAAATGGAAATTTCATTTGAAAATTCAGACGGCAGCAGACAGACAGTGCACTATGAAAAAAAGGAATGGATCATCGAGGGTGAAAAGAAAGGACTCCGTTACGGCGAAAACCCATGTCAGCCCGCGGCACTGTACCTTCCCGTCAATGGAAATCTGCTAATATGTGATGTTGAAACCATTAAACCCGGCAGATACCTCGCATCCGATGCCGAACTTCTTAAGTCAGGGAAACATCCGGGAAAAATCAATATTACCGATGCAGATAATTCACTTAACATACTGCGTTATTTTTCAGACAAGCCCTGCTGCGTCCTGGTAAAACATAACAATCCCTGCGGAGTTGCCCTCGGCAGCTCTGCCAATGATGCATATACAAAAGCCTATTTCGCGGACAGGGTTGCGGCTTACGGCTGCGCTGCTGCCTTTAACAGGGAAGTTGACAAAACGACTGCCGAACAGCTCAGGGACAATTATACCGAAGTAGTAGTCGCCCCGTCATTTGCCCCCGGTGTAATGGATATTTTCAACCGGAAAAAATACATAAGGGTCATGGAGATAAGGAAAATTGACAAACTGAAAGAATATATAGGTTCGAGGTTTGTTGATTATAAATCACTGATTGACGGCAGCATTATTGCCCAGCTGTCATATTCTCCCAAAACACTTTCAACATCCGGTTTTTTCCCCGCCGAATGTGAATATAAAGGCAAAAAATATAAAATCAGCAGGCTTCCTGACAAACATGAACTTGAGGACCTTCTGTTCGGCTGGCTGGTTGAAAGCGGGATTACAAGCAATTCAGTTATTTACGTTAAAAACGGAGTAACAGTCGGGATCGGAACAGGAGAACAGGACAGGGTAGGTGTAGCTGAAATCGCGCGCGATAAGGCCTACCGTAAAATGTATGACAGACTGGCCTGGGAAATGAAGAAGTGTCCGTGGCATACTCTTGATGATGAAGATATGCGTCTGGAAATAATTGACAAAACAAAGAAAGAAAATGCCGGGCTAAAAGACAGCGTCATGGTAAGCGACGCCTTTTTCCCTTTCCGGGACGGTGTTGATGTTGGGCTCAGGGAAGGAGTAACAGCCATTGTGCAGCCGGGCGGAGCGCTCAGGGACCATGAAGTAATAAATGCATGCAATGAATATAATGCTGCAATGGTTTTTACCGGTCAGAGAAGTTTTAAACATTAAGCGGAGAATCAATGATAAAATTCAGCAGGATGCTTAAACGCATTATAATTATCGCATCAATTTCAGTTCTGGCTGTAATTCTTGTTTCAATCCTGATTTCCCTGGGAGTTCTTGCAAAAGAACTCCGCAACAGAAATGAAAGTCTTTTCACTGCACTAAATGAGCAGAATAAACAGCTTGAACTGCTTCACAGTAATGCGGTAGATGTCAGCAATGACCTAAATGACGTCAGATCATCACTTATGCTTTCCAGGGTAGAATACCCGATTCTGGCCAGCGACAGCGAATCTTCCCAGGAAAATGAACTCCTGAATTATCTTTTGGCTTTGGATGCCCTTGTCGACACAAACAGGAACATTGATGCCGGAATTAAATTCGATGATTTTATCAACTCGCAGGAATTAATAAAAGTGCTTGATGAAAACAGCTTTTCGCTTGAAAAAACCGATTCATTTTCTGCCGGAATAAAATCCGGAAACAGTATAATCGGGACCATATACATTAATCCGGAAACTCCTGAGTTTCATTTTTCAGATATTATTTCCAATGATTCTGTCTTTTCTGATAATTCACAGCTGATAAGCCTCCTTAATAATTCCATTTCACTTATTGAACAGCAAAAGAAACTGACAAAGGCAAATGAGGATTATTTTAAAACAATTACATCAGACAACAGGGTAAAGGACAGCCTCAGGCAAAATCTTGCAAGAATAATATATACTTCCAGCGACCAGCTTGAATTTGAATTAATCAATGATTCGGATGTCAGGGAAGATGTATTCAGTTTCAGTTCTGCCGGCAATCGTTTCCGTTCTGCTTCAGGGCTTGAAACCGATTTACAGCAGGTATTTCTTAATTACCTTCTTGAAAAAATATCATTCATCGAAACCCGCTCTGAAAGTGAAATCAATCTTGAAAACGGACAGAAGATTATTGACAGGCTGGCTTCGGATGAATCCTTTCGGCTTGCGCTTAAAACAAAAAACCTGAGTCTGGCAACTGCCCCCAGAGAAAAAGCTGAAGACGATGATTATATATTTTATGATATTACAGACCCTGCAGGAAGCCTGCAGGGCTCATTCGGAATTCTTAAAAGCAACGGCAAGATCTATGTTATGAATAAAAATGATCTGCCCGTATCTGCTGTTGACAGCATTACGGATATTTCCAATACCGAAGCCGGATTAAAAAAAAAAGCAGTAATCCCTGATGATGTCCCTGAAATAACTGATATATTCAGCAACCGTGAAAGTATTACCTTTGCAGCCATAGGTTCTCATGAAAATGATGCTGATACCATTATTCTTGTTCACGGAAATAAAAAAAACAACTCACTGTATCTGATAAGCATTCCCCGTGATATTTTTTATCACGGCCAGAAAATCAATAATATACTTAAGGTCTTTGGCCCGCAGAAGTTTATCGATGAATTATCGGTGATTACCGGACTGAAAATAGAAAAATTCATTCAGATTGATATGTATGCATTCATTGATGCTGTGAATATAGTCGGAGGCATTGATATTGTTCTTGATGAACCTGTAATTGATCCTACAATGAAAATTGTTGATAACGGAGTCTGGGGAACTCTTCATTATGAAGCAGGACCCCATCATCTGAACGGAAAGGAAGCCCTGCGTCTGGCCAGGTCGCGTCATTATTCATCTGATTTCGCCAGGGCAGACCGGCAGCAGAAACTCCTGATAGCATTAAAAGACAGCTTTTATGAAAATAAAAGCATTTCCACAATATATGAAATGGTAAATACATTAATCAAACATGTTGATACCAACTTTACTCCCGTAGAAATAGTAAACCTATTGCTTGCCTTCAAAAATGCCGAAATTAAAAAACAGGAAGTACTGTCTACCGGTAATGTACTGTATTCTACATTTTCCGAGTTGCTGAAGGCAGAGCAGAAAGGTTATGAGCTTGCCGAAGATTCCTATCAGGGTTTATGGATTTTAATGCCGGTAGATAATGACTGGAATAAAATTCGGTATTATATTAGAAGAATAATAGGTGAGGTTCAGGATGAATGAAAAACAGATAGTTCCCATAAGCACAGGCAGGCAGTCTCTTTTGTATATGCTTTCAGCACCTGTTCTGTTTTCTTTGAGTTCTCTGGGAGCTTTTCCGGCAGTTGTAACCGGCGCAATATTAAGTTATATTGCTGTGAAAATCAAAAAATACGGTTTTGTCTGGCCTTTCCTGCTTTCTGCCGGAATAATGACAGCAGTTACTGCAATTCCATATATAGGAAAAATATCAAAGGTCCTTCTGATTATCAGCGGTGCAGGACTGCTGGCATTGGGAATTGTAAGGCTTGTGCAGTATCTCCTGGAAAAAGAATAATCCGCAGAACAGAAAGGAGAGAGTGAAATGCCCTGGAAGCTGATTTTATCACTGATTGTAATGACACTTCTTATTATTTTTGCAGGTCTTAATCTTGAGAACAAATCAAATATTTCATTCGGTTTTTCTGAAATCAGCGATGTCCCGATTTTTATAAGCCTTTTCTTTGCATTTCTCTGCGGAATAATTGTCACTGTGCCCTTCATTTTTATACAGAAAAGGAAAGTCCGAAAGAAACTGCTCGGGCAGCAGCCTGATTACCAGGAAACCGGTATAAGTGATAAAAATGCTGAAAAATAAACTAATTGCTTTTCTTTTTTTCATTATCCTCGGTTTTCAGCTTTCCGCCGATGATATTAGTGAATATTATGCCGAATGCCGTGAAGCATATCTTGCCGGGACTTCACCCTCTTCAGAAAATGATATTGCCAGTCTTCTTGAAATTTCAATTCTTGTAAATGATTATGAATTTGCCTGCAGACTGGTTACAGATTATCTTGAAAACCCGGCATCCACATACTCGGAAAATCTGTTTATCATGTTTATAAGATTTGCATATGCATCAAATGACAAAGATCTCATGGATATGATATTAAGGCGAATTCCGGTTCCCCTGACGAATGATATATCAAAAACCCACAGTGTTTATATTGAAGCATGCTCTTCGGAATCAGGCCCTGAAGATAAAATGGCTGAACTTGATTCGCTGATCTCCGGATTGCCTGTAAAATACAGGACCTTTTATGAATCACTTATTAATTTTTCCGATTATTATCTCTATTTTACTCCGATGAGTTTTGTATCCGAGGGTCATGATGAAGAAGGACATTCAATTGACAATAATACTGCTTCATACGCCGGAGACCCGGCTGCATCATCCGGAAATGATTCCACCGCCGCTGAAACAGGCAGCTCAGATATCGATAATACCATACAGAACAGCAACACCTATATACAGATCGGTTCTTTTGCCGTAGAGGAAAATGCCGTTGAACTTGCCAAAGAGTTAAACCTGAGGAATTTCAAGGCATCCATAAGCCAAAGCAGCATCCAGGGACAGACATATTACCGGGTAATTGTTCTTGTAGAAAAAGGCTACACCCTGGAAGAATATCTGGATATCCTCTATGAACACGGCTACGGCGGAATACGCTACTGAATAAAATAATGAATCATATATGAGGACAAACCCTATTCCCACGATACAAAATTGCCGTCATGATCTCAGTGAAGCCCGTCCATCCCTCACTGAAAACATTAATAATTCATGTTATTTGCAGCCCCATTTGTGTAATTCGCAGTTATATTTATTCTTCTTCTGTTTCGGCCGCCGGTTCGCGCTGTTCCAGTTTTATTGTGCTTGTATCATCTCTCTGAAAGGAAAATACTCCTACAGTCCCGGGCTGCAGCAGCAGAGTGCGGATAACTTCACCTCTGGCATATTCTTCCTGATAGACAAATTTATAGGTCTCTTTTCCTATCTGCTGTCTTCCTATTGAAAGGAACCTTAAATCAAGGACATTATAGCCTACATTGTAAACCGCATATCCTCCGCTTCGTGTCTGGTCTTTTTTTATGTCGGTAAAGGTGAAATTTGAGCCTTCAAAATTTATTTCATATCCGGAATCGCTGCGATAATATCCCGATAATTCCGGCACAGGTTCACTTTTTATATTTTCAAGAATTTCTGCAACATTATCTGTATTTACTTTTT
>CAZKOK010000042.1:8673-13330 GCA_964554355.1 uncultured Spirochaetia bacterium
GTCTTTAGGTGGGGACATAAAATACAACCTGAGTATTTCTTTATAAACTTTGATGAAGTAGTACTTACCTGCTTGTCTTCTATAATAATTTCCAGTTCATTGAGGTTTGCTATTGTCAGGTCAAAATTCAGGTACAGATTCCTTAATAATTCGTTATAGCATGACTTGAACAGATATCGGTTAATTTTATATGTAGTGCTGTGATATATATCCCTTGTCTCCCAGACAAAGGTCTGAACATCACTGCCGGAATAAAAAGAAAAACTCAATTCCCTCGGCGAAAAGAACATAATATATCCCGTTTCCCTGTTTATCCATGCTCCCTCAATAAATCTGAAAATATCCTCGTCGGACTGATTAAGAAGCTCCTTGAGTTTTGAATCCTTTATTTCTTCTCCCGGAATGAATTCGGTTTTTGAAACAGTGTATGAAACCCTGGAAGGGTCCCATTTGAAAACAGTTTTTTTCAGATCATACTCATTTCCGCCTGAATCATCGCTTGAGACCTGAACAATATCAAATGATTCTCCCTGGGAAAAAATCCCGGCATAATAGATTTCAGATCTTTCATAATCTTCAATTTCTATATTCCCGCCAGTTCTTGCAGAAAATATATTTTTATATTCCAGATAGTCAATTCTTGGAAGCCTTTTAAATATATCGTAGGAATATTTTCCATCGGCATCTATTCCATCGCATATAATCTCAATCTGTCCATCGCCTGTCAGATCTTTCGTCATAATATCAAAATTGGTGATATTTACGCTTCCTGTTTCTCCCTGCCATACCTGGCTGTATCTTTTCAGCACCTGGTTATATTTTACCACTTTGATGATAATTGTTGAACGCGGATCTTTTTTATCATTAACCGCTATAATCTGCTCATCAAGACCGTCCGAATCCAGATTTATATTTATCACATCAACTATTGTTTCCTGCTCCGGTACAATACTTAGTAATGGCTCGGGTCTTTCCTGTTTCGATTCATAATTGTCAGAAGAAAAACTCAATACCGGTCCGTTAATGTCGTCACCCGGCAATACCGCGTCCTGAGGATTGTAAACAAAGCCCGAGTCACTCTGTTCCTTACAGCCTGTAATTATTATAAAAATGCCTAAAAAAATAAAAATCGGTGCAAATCTTTTAATCATAGTCAATGAAATATAAATTATATTGAATGCTTTGACAATATAATAATAAACCACTAAGTACACGAAAGTCACAAAGGCTGATCAGCCCATAAATATTATGGTACCGGACAGATTAGCAAGTTCCATTTTTATATGGATTAATAAGTCTTCGTGCCCTCCGTGGTTAATAAAAGTACGGCTTGAGTTTTTCCAGCACCATTTCCTTGATTTCCTCCAGAGGATATTTGCTCTTAAACCCTGCTGCAGTTTTGTGGCCGCCGCCTCCGTAATACTGGGCAATTTCGGCTACATCGATATTTCCTTTTGAACGCATCGAGCAGCGCAGTATGCCTTCTTCGTTTTCCTTGAAAAATACCGAAACCCTTATTTTTTCGCTTTTAAGCGGCACATTTATTATTGTATCAGCTTCTTCGTACATTGCATGACATTTCACTATTGTTTCCTTAAGCATTGTCTGGATGGCCACCTGCTCATCAAAAACAAGCTCAAGCGATGAAAGAACTCGCGACTGCAGCATAAGCGAGGATATGCTGTTGCTTTCGTATATTTTGGAGTAGATGAAGTTCGGATTTACACCCATGGATACCAGTTCATAGGCAATAATAAACGTTTTTGCTGTTGTTTTCGGATAAATGAAGGAGCCGGTATCATATACAATCCCTGTAAACAGCGCTTCAGCAACAGGATAGTCAATTTCGACTTTCATTTCATTAAACAGGTCATACAGGACTTCGCATGTTGAGGATGCATCCTGATTTACCATGTTTTCACCTTTTATATTTTCGCCGCCTTCATGATGGTCGATTATATAATACTGTTTTACGAGCGGCAGTACTTCATCCCTGATATGGCCTATATTATAAATATCATTGGTATCAAGTATGATCAGGCAATATTCACCCAGATCTTCAGGCATTTCCTTTATATCCTGAAGAAGTTCAATCACGTTGTCTTTATCTATAAAGCTGTATTTATGGGCTGCAGGGTCATTATTGATTATTCTGACGGTTTTGCCTAGTTTTTTCAGTACTGAATACATTGCATATTCAGAACCTATTGCATCACCGTCAGGGGTTTCATGCGCAGTAAGAATAAATTTCTGATAGCTGTGTATCAATTTAATAACAGCCTGATAACCCATATTTACAGCCTTTTTTATAATTGAAACCAGCCCCGACAGATGAGAATTAAAACTTTGTCCGCTTTACAGCAAACTTACTTTTTCTCCCGGTCCCCTGTTTTTTTTGGCGGCATAATTCCTAATAATTAGAATTATAAATAAAACCAGTCCCGCAAACAACAGTGAAATAAGAATTATCCATAAAAGATTATTCTGGAAAAAACTGTTGATTTTTATTTCCGTATCAAATACAGCCGGAAAAAACGAATACTGAGAGTCAAAGACAAAACTCACCGTACCTGAATATGTCCCGGGATTAAGGTCGCCTTTGTCAACGGGAAATTCAACAACCTTTGTCTCATCCGGACCCAGTGTAAAAAGCACCTGGATTTCCAGCAGAGAGTATTTGCCGTCTTCGGTTTCAAATTTTATATCCGAGACATTGATATCCATAGGGTAATCGGCATTTTTACTTTCAAGTTCCAGTGAAATGGTCCCGCCGCCTGTTTTTATCCTTGTCACAGACATTGCGCCCGTGACGCCCGCAGTTGCCAATATCTGCCTGCCGGAAACAGCCGTACCCGGGGCTGCCTGTGAATCGGACCCTGCGGTTCCTGCGCCGGATGAAGCGGATGTCCCCAAATCCATTGTTTCATAGCTGCCTGAAAGGGCCTGTGCGATTTCCCTTGCATCGCTATCCCTTCCTATTCCGATTACATGAATTGACCATCCCTTTTTCTTTATTTCCCGCGTATTTTTAAGAAATTCATGGTTTACGCTTTTGATATTCATATCATTTACATGATAGATGGATCCCGGGGGAGCCTCCTGAATACCGTCTGTAAGCAGAAGAAGATATTTCATATTTCCGGAATCGGAAACAGGCTGTTCGGCAAGCCAGCTGCGCAGTTCGTCAAGAGCATTGCCGATATCGGTCCACGATCCGTCGGCCTGAATTGTATTGATTCTTGAAATAATGGATGCCTTATTGGAAGTATCGATTTTTTCCGCTTCAATTCTTTCCGTTTTGCCGTAGAAGGCAATTACATAGAAGTTGTCACCCTCAATAAGCGTATTTTCGACAAGATCATCAATTACATAATTTTTTACAGCATCAATTTCTTCAACCATGGACAGGCTCTTGTCCAGAACAAGGTACATATCCACATTCTCATCACGTACATCTGCAAACACTCCTGCGCAGACAGCAGCCAGCAAATAAATACAGACTATTGTTTTTATAAAAGTTATTTTCATCTTATTAGTATATTAACATTAAGTTTTTCTATTAAAAAGGAAAAATATTAAAAAAAAAAAAAAAATTATATTACATTTTTGATAAGTTGTTGATAATCTATTATAGAAACTTTTAACAAGGAGAGTACAATGGGAAGCCTAGATCTACCGAAAAGTCCAATGGTGTTTCATCCGGAGAAAAGGAGCGCTGTAGGGTCAAGGAACTCTCTTGCCCAGGAAAGTCGAGATCAGCAAGCTGAAGTCGACAGGCTTCTGGAGGAAGAAGTCGATAAGGTAATGAATCATATTACTTCCAAACTGCCCAAAGAGGTTCTGGAAAGAGTCGATGTAATGGGCGGCTTGAAGGAAAAAATCTACAATTACTTTAACCAGAACTACCAGAACATGTTCAACCGTTACATTGTAACTGCTGAAGATGAAATGGTTAAGAAGGTAAGAAACTTCATTGACCGTGAAGAAATGAAAGTGCTGACACGATATACTCCGAAAGAAATTGCTGCACTTCTCGACGAAGTAGGCGGTATGGACAAGTTCAATACCGGTGAAATCGAAAAGTCCATCGTTAACATGTATGGACACCTTCAGGGTCATGTACAGCGCGGGGTCAATGACCTTGAAAACCTGACCAACTCACTTCTCAGACAGAAGACTGACGTTGGTGCATTTATCCGCGGAGAAAACGCATACTCCGTAGTAAAATGTTCTTTCAAGGACAATATCCTCAGGCCAAAGACTGTATCTGATGTAAAACTTTCGGTTAACATTCTTGACGCTGAACTTATCAGTCCTATTTTTCATTACCAGGCAACAGTAGAATTCCTTATCAAAGACCTTATGTCAAAGAATATCATTGATCTGATTGACAGAGAAATCGAGAGAATCAAGGATAAAAGAGTTGATGAAGGTCTTGAAGAATTAAACGACGGCGAAATCATTTTTGAAAAAATGAGACAGGTGCCTGAATTTACTTCTGATGACAAAGACAATCCCAAGTCCAACAGATACCGCTTTATGGCAAAAGAACTGATGGACAGATTGGAAGGTCTCAGGGCAGAAATTGATCCGGAAACATTTGATGCCCTGAATATCCGTGAAAGCCTTAAAAAGATCATGGATATCGAAAATATCA
>CAZKOK010000043.1:0-13219 GCA_964554355.1 uncultured Spirochaetia bacterium
CGGAAATTTCCCATAATGAAAATCCCCATTCAGTTCCCCTGCGTACTCCATACATCCTGAAATACGCCGCCTGAACAGGGTCAAACTCAATAATATCTTCCTTTCCGTCACTTGTTGTTTCAGAATAGACATTGGTCCAGTTTTCCCCGTCCATGGAAACCTGAAGGATGTATTCCTTGCCGTATGCGACTTCCCAGAGAAGCCTTGCAGAAGTAAGCGTGTAAACGCCTTTAAGATCAATCATCAGCCACTGATCATTTGCATAACTCGAAGACCAGCGCGTTGTTTCCTTGCCGTCAACAGCAAATTCAGGAGCTTTTTCCGAATCTTCGTCTGTAAGCGATTTTACAGACTTGAGAAGCAGAGCATTCCCCCTGTTTCTCTCCACAGCATAAATATAGACCGTTGTTTTGGACTTGTTGCCTGCGCTGTCTTCGGCCTGAAGTGTAAGCTGTGAAACAGCATTTATTTCGCCCGTCAGGTTTATGGAAAGAACCCTTCCGTTTATTTTCGCAGTAAACAGATCACTGTTTGTCTGCTCCAGAATACTCAAAGTGACATTTTCACCATCTTCTTCATCAATAAAAACGCCTGTAAGGTCGGTATCCCTGCTGTTTTCTCCGGCGCCGAGAATGATATCTGCAGCCGGGCCGGGAACTGATGGCTTTTTGTCACGTGAAGGCTGGGTCATTTTTGTTAATTCCGGATAATCTCTCCTTAAGGGAGCCATCCCGGCAGAGGCGTCGTAAACGCTTCCAAAGCCGTCATGGGCCGTCCATGTCCAGGCCAGAGCGCCGGCATATCCGTTTTCAATAGCATAGCGGTAGCATTCTTCTATTGTAAGTTCGGGCTGGGGATTAAACCCCTTGCCGATAGGTATTATGCCTTTCGCCGGAAACTCGCCGATCAGTATCGGCTTGTCAAGATTCCAGTGTGAAGCCGGATTATGAAAAGGTGAAGTTCTGATGTCAGCGTTTTCCGGATAATAATGGATTTCATAAAAATCCAGAGTACCGCGCTTGTCACCGCCTGCATCAATCAGCCGTTCATCACTGAAATAATTGATGAATCCGTCAACTTCGGCACAGAGTGAAGCATGGGCAATCCCTATTGTGATCTTGGCAAATGGATCAACCCTGTGAATTCCGCCTGCAATAAGGTTGGTAAAAGCCTGGATATAGTTCAGGTCGACTTTGGATGCCGCCCATCCGCCGCCTGACATCATACCGTCGGGTTCATTGCAGACTTCCCAGGCGATCAATGCAGGGTGTCCCTTGACCTTCTTGACCATAGGGGTAAGCGCATTGTCGACATATGATTTTATAAGCGCGGGATCTTCCAGAAAACGCTTGTTTCTTGCTCTGTCAACTCCTGTCTGATTCTGAAGCATATCAAAAGACCAGAGGCAGAGGATGAGTCCGATATTCTTGTCTGCTGCAAGATCAAGTGCATGTTCAAGGTTCTCAATACTGCCCTCTGGCATGCCTGTGACTCTGTCTCCTTTCCATAACGGGGTCTGGCTTCCGTTTACATGGATCCACCAGCGGATTGCATTTCCTCCTGCGAATGCGATATCATCAAGCGCCTGATTGAATTTGGCTTCATCAAATCTTGTAAGATCATTTGCAAAGTTTATCCAGGCAAGATTCATTCCGCTCATAAACAATGGTTTTCCATTATGCTTTATAAGTCCCGGATATTCATTTGTTTCTTCTTTGGCTCCTGAAGAACAGGAAATTAAGAGAAAAATCGACAATACAACAGCTGCTGCAGAAAAAATCCGTTTCATTCTTGACTCCTTAAAAAATAACGAAACCGGTTTCTATAATTGATATCATAATATCATATATTTCTGATTTGTCAATTTAATTGAGCCGGAAATATGATGAAAACAGGAAACTTCTGATAAGATTTTAAAAGAAATCACAAACTTCGTGCCAACTGTTCCCCATAAGTATTATAATATTGGCAATAGTCAACACCTTCACGGAAATCTGCGCAATCTGTCAGACGATAGCTATACTCTGTTTCGCAGAAATGGTCGTCTCTTCTTCAATGCGAAGCATTGTCGCGTAAGTCCATAGTAAAATTTAAATTTTTCTTGACTAAAGCATGTATTTCTTAAGTTCGCTGTCCTGTTCCGTAATTTTCAGGTTTTTATCGATTAATGCTATTCTCTGCTCAACGCATTTACGGGAAAAAAGCGGATCTGGGGGTGTATTCAGGCAGTAATCCGTCATTCTGTCTATGCTGGTTTCTGCAACATGCATCCTTGTGTCGGAGGAAGCATAATAAACAAGCAGTCTTCCATTATCATCCGCAATTGCGCCGTTGCAGAATACTACGTTTGAAACATCGCCTGTCCTTTCGTTATTCTGCGGAGCAATCAGATATCCTCCTGGAGCGGCTGTAATTTTCCCCGGATCTTTCAGATCAGTCATAAACGCATATACAACATAACGCAGCCCGGCGGCAGTGTTTCTTACACCGTGAACAATATTGAGCCATCCCTTTCCGGTTTTTACCGGGACCGCTCCTCCGCCGTTCTTGACTTCCTTGATTGCATGATAAACCTTCGGGTCGAGAAGATATTCTTTATCAATAACTGCGTTTTCCATATTATCGCAGTATCCATAGCAGATCCCGCCGCCTGAACCTGTTTCAATGAATCCATCCTGGGGCCTGGTATAAAGCATGTATCTCCCGTTGACAAATTCCGGATGCAGCAGTACGTTCCGCTGCTGCGGAGATACTGTTTTCAGGTCCGAAAGACGTTCCCAGTTTTCAAGATCTTTTGTTCTTGCAATACCTGCGGCCGCCACTGCCTGAACAGTATCGCCTTTCGGCGCGGCAGGGTCCTTTCGCTCGGAACAGAATATCCCGTAAATCCAGCCGTCTTCATGTACTGTAACACGCATATCATACACATTTACATCAGGCTCTCCGGTCTGGTCCAGAAGTATCGGTTTGCCTGTGAATTTAAATCCGTCAATGCCGTTTGCACTTTCCGCAATACCAAAGAATGATTTTCTGTCACTTCCTTCGATTCTGCATACAAGCATGTACCTGCCGCCATATTTTACTGCCCCGGCATTGAAAACCGCATTTATTCCGAGTCTCTCCATAAACCGGGGATTGGATGATCTGTCAAAGTCATACCGCCAGTACGGAGGAATATGATCAGCCGTTACAACAGGATTGCTGTATCTTGTAAAAATACCGTTACCCGGCAAAACAGGGGTATTCTTTCGGTTTACCAGTTCACTGTATCCCTGCCAGACAGAAGACGCTCTTGCCGCAAAATTGAATTCCATTTATTTCTCCCAATAACCGGATATATACATTATTTTATATAATGACTTGTTCTTTCAATAAATTCCATGCAGAGACGGCCGTTATGATAAGGCGTTTTCCATAAACCCCCTTTTTCATTCCGCATCAGGATCCCGTCCGCTTTCCGGCCCCAGAACCAGTCGCCGTTTTCGGCTTTTATCTCTGTTTTTATAAACTGCCAGACTTTTGCGACAAGATCAAGATAAAATTGATTTCCTGTCATTTCCCATCCATTTAAAAGCCCTATCATCATTTCAGCCTGAGGCCACCAATGCTTGTCATCGTCCAGATGTCCGGCTTCAAATTCATTATTCAGGCCCCCGTTCCGGTCCAGACCTTCATCAACAACAGTATCAATCATGCGCACCAGAAGGTCTTTGTATTTACTGCGCAGGGAATCATCATCAAGAACGGTTATTGCTTCCCATATAAGCCAGGTCGCCTCAATGTCATGACCAAATGAATTGATATTCCGCTGTGATTTCCAGTCTCTGTCAAAGAAAAGTATCAAATGATTTGTCTCTTTATTTATTATTTTTTCACAGCTGACAGCAATGAGTGAGGAAAGAGCCACCCTCACTTTTTCGCTTTTGTTTATTCTGTACAGATTTGTAAATGCTTCAAGCACATGCAGGTTTGTATTCATGGATTTTACGCAATCCGGATCTTCCTCGCCCAGGGCGGCTTTTCCGCCCTCAGGCAGCGACCAGTCGCGTTCAAGAGCTTCGTAATAACCGCCCATTTCATGGTCCCTGGCATGTTCTTCCAGAAGTGTAAAAAGTTCGGCCGCTTTGCCTTCGGCTTCTGCCGGTCCGCCGGCACGCACATATTCGGACAGACCGTAAATTACAAAAGCCTGCCCGTATACCTGTTTTTTATTTTCCAGGCTCTTTCCTTCGCGTGTACACTTCCAGAAATACCCGCCGTACACAGGATCTTTCAGTTTCTCTTCCAGAAAACCAAGCGCCCTCTGAGCGGCATGGAAATAGACAGGATCTCTGAAAATACGGTATGCAGCCGAATAGGTCCATAAAAACCTTCCATGCATAACCAGACCTTTGGCAGCATCTTTTTTCACAATGTTTGAATTATCTATAAATCCGTAATACCCGCCGAATTCGCTGTCTGCCATATTATCAAGCCAGTATGCGAGTATTGAATTTTTCAGTTCATCAGTAAACTCATTTTTCCAGGATAAAAACTTTTCCTGTAATGCTGCACTTATTTTCATCTTCACTCCTTTTCTCTTATAACTATAATTGCAATATCTCCTGTAAACCCGGGAAATTCAACAGCCGAATTCTTTTTCAGACTGGTTTTTTCGGTCCTTATTATCTCCCCGCTTCGGGTATCCCGGAATTCAATGGTAAAGATACCTTCTTCCTCTATCGGAATCACGGCCTTAAGGCCTTCTGTCTTTCCGAAAAAGGCAATATCTTTTCCGAACTCAAGCTGAAGATCAAGATATCCCTGATATGTGTATTGTGAATCATTTATCCAGAACAATGATTTATTTTTTCCCTGTAATCCGTACAGCTCATATCCGGGACCGTATTGAGTTTCAATCGGAGACATTTCCGGAAGACTCTGCTCTTCATTCTCCAGAAAGCGGGAAAGGCCGTAGAACGTATCATACAGTTCATTTCTTTCCACATATGAATCCCACCACCAGAGCATTGCCGTTCCGGCCGCTCCACTCATCAGACTCACCCAAATCCCGTTGCAGAAATGGACTGCATCCGGGTCGATAGTCTCGCCTCCAAGCCCGAATTCACCATAAAAAAACGGTTTACCGGCCGAAGGAAGCGTTTTTGCAGTTTCTCTGGAAACAGCCACGGCCCAGTCGGACCTGTTGTATTCATGCCTTTGAATAAAATCCGGATCTTTCCAGAAAGGAGAACTTCCGTCCACGGAAATATTAAAGCTGTTCCCGATCAGGTGACCATGTATATCCATATCTCTTATAAATTCAGCCATCTCTTCAATCCAGGGCACAAGAGTCTCTTCCTGTGCCATATTATCAGCAAGATTTACCTTATTCCAGAGTTCCCATGCAAACAGTCCTCTGCTGTAACCCCACCGTGCAATTGTATAGCGCGGGTCGGATGACACTTCAATATTTCCTTTATTCTTCCGTATATCAGGAACATCAATTTCAGTCTCTTCCGAAAGGACCTCTCCGGATCCATTTGCAGCCCTGATTATTATTTCCCAGGTGCCCGGAATATCAGAAGAAAATCTGACTTTGAAAAATCCTTCGCCTGATGGGGAAAGACGTTCGCTTTGAGTTGTTGTGCTTCGGCTGAAAGGGACATAGTAGTAGAATCCAGGCATTATTTTCAGGTTTCCTTCAGGGTCCGTCAGCAGGACATCTACAGCTATCTGTTCCGGATCGCAGGGGTTTTCTATCCATGCATCAAGAAATACATCTATTTCAGCCTTTTCATACAGGCCTTCCGGAATTTCAGCGATATCGATACCGGTAATTTCCGGAATTCCTTTTTCAAGTCCGCTTAAATCCGGATAAAGCGCAAAACTTTCACTTTTTCCGCCGATATCCGGACGTCCACTCAGCCTGAAATTATCAATATTAAGAGAACCGTCACCTGTTCCCGTTTCCAGAATTGCCCTGTCATTTTCGAACAGAAATACGGCTGCTGTCATTCCGGGCAGTTTCGCGGATAAATCAGCACGCAGATTTCTGTTATCACCGGGAGGACATTTTATTGTGCCGACACTGAAGATTTCGCCTGAATCCGTAAACTGAATATAAACAGAAAGATCTGCATAATTATCTGATACATTAAGAGCATCAACAGCGACAGAATAGATATCTGTAATATTAATTCTTTTAGCAACTGCTTCGGAAAGAACAACCGTTTCTCCAGAATCATAACTTATCTGCAGAGACTTAATCCCTTCCGTTGCATAATAACTTGACTGCTTAAGAACACCTGATTTAAAAAGTCCAGAATAATCATCTGACAGTTCGCTGCTGTTCTCAAATCCTGAAAGCAGATGAAATTTTTCCGGACCGCAATTTATATAAGGTTCTGCAGAATTACAGCAGGCTAAAGCTGCAATTGATAAAAGAATTAATATTTTCATCACCTTCTCTCCCTGCCTGCGGACATCAGTAAAAAAAAAGCCGGTATATCATGATTCGACACACAATATACCGGCTACTGCTGATCAGTAATTATTTGATCATACGCAAATTGTCAATGTATACAGTGTTTGTAGTGCCGATCGGAGCCTGTACTCTGATTGTGACCCTCATTACAGTCTGAAGGTCTTTCATCCGGGTACCTGCAGGCTGCCAGTCTGTGTCTGCAGATTCAATTCCCGAAGTAAATTCAAATCTTACATTCTGGGTGGTCCCCTTGCCAAGTTCTATGTGGGGAGTAGTCTGCTGCCAGAACCAGGAAGCACCTGTGCAGATAGCTGCGTAAACCGTAACAGGTCCGCCGGTGTTGTTTGTAAAATCAACTGCAAGGGCTTTTACGCCTGTCCAGTCGCTTAATTCGGGGCTGTCAATGTTGAATGTTGCCTGACCGATTGTGTCATCACCAAGATCCGGGCGATTAATCATTGTGTAGTTAAGAGCAAGACTTGTTGTACCGTCTGTAACACCGATGTCACTCAGGGCTGCTGATGTTGAAGAGTCATTGTCTCCCCAGGATTCACCAACTGCTGCCCATGGATTAAACGCAGCATAATCTTCGAAGCTGTCAAAAAGAACTGCTTCTTCACCTTCGTTCAGCAAAGGTAAAACTGTCGGTCCGCCGGCACAGCCGAAAGCAAGAAGTACAACTGCCAAAGCCAAAATAAGTTTTTTCATATACATCTCCTTTTATTTGAGTTCGCTTATATTTATTCCTTTTTCAAGGTAGCGATGCCCTATGATGTAAATAATGACTGTCGGGATCAGAGCCAGCACAACACCTGCCAGCTGAACGACAAAATTGAAATCCGTCGGCGATTCAAAATAAAGAATACCGACAGGCAGCGTGTACCAGTCCCCGTCACGTATATAAATCAGCGGCCCCAGAAGGTCTTTCCAGCTGTACAGAAAGGCGAAAAGTCCGGCAACTATCAGGGCCGGTACGGTCTGGGGCATAATTACACTCCAGAACCTTCTTAACGGCCCGCAGCCGTCCATATGGGCCGCATCATCCATTTCCCTGGGTATGGAAATCATGAACGATCTTATAAGGAATATGCTGAATGCGCTTCCGAAAAACCCCGGGATAACAAGCGGCAGCCAGCCCCTGTTGAACCCTATCGTTTTATAAAAAATGAACATGGGGATATAGGTTACCTGCTGCGGAAGCATCATGGATGCAAGAACAACCATAAAAACAGCATTCTTGCCCCTGAACTCAAAACGGGCAAAGCCGAAAGCCACAAGGGCAGAACTTAATACGGATGAAGTAACCTGGATAGATGCCAGCAGAACGCTGTTGATCATATATCTGAAAATGGGGACCTTGGTCATTGCATCAATATAATTACTCGGATGCAGAGGCTTCGGAAACCATACGGTTTTCAGGTTGGTGGCATTATATTGTCCCATGTCCTTGAGTGAAGTGACAATCAGATAAAAAAACGGTATTGCTATCAAAAAAGAGAAAACAAAAAGAAGAATAAATCCGAATATTTTAATCTGATATCTCTCATTCCTTAATTTAAGCGATAAAGCTGTTGGGTTTTTTTTGAATACACTTGTATCTGCCATATCAGACTCCTGTAACTTCTGCATTCGCTTTCTGCTGTCTTCTCATAAAGATTACAATTACAAAAGTCAGCAGAAATCCGATTAAAAACTGGAACCAGCCTATGGCGGCTGCGTAACCAGCTTCCCAGCGCCTGAACCCGGCTATATACAGATAGTAAACCAGGGTCGCAAGTGAATCATTTTTACCCATGACCGTGGAAAGACCGCTCCCCATCCTTGACAGTGCCGCGGGCACGTCAAATATCTGAAGACCGCCGATAAGGCCCATGATTATCTGAAAGAAAATAACCGGCCTGAGGAGCGGAACAGTGACGCTGAAAAACCTGCGCCACCAGCCTGCACCGTCAATTTCCGCAGCTTCATAGCAGGACCGCGGCTGTCCGGCAATACCGGCAATGAAAATAACAACGGCGCCACCTATAAACCAGAAGTTCAGCATAACAACGACCCATCTGGTAACAGGCGGATTTTCCAGCCAGCGTACCGAATGGAGTCCCAGGGCCTCCAGAAAGACATTTATCAGTCCGTACTTTTCCGCACCGAAAATAGGAACCATCATAAGACCGAATGCTACAGGAACAACAAGCTGCGGCATAAAAAAGATTACCCGGAACCCATTTCGCCCCGGGATTTTTTCATACATGACGGCCGCAAGAAACATTGATAATGCAATTCCCAAGCCGTTTCCTACAAACATAAAAAGAAATGTATTGGAAATTGCTATACCGAATTTTTTGTCATGAAAAAGGTCGAGATAGTTTTTTATCCCTATAAAAGTCCTTTCTGTCAGAAAATCCCATTTTGACAGACTGATGATAAAAGCATAGATAATCGGAACTGCCTGAAACACCAGAAAGCCCACAACCCATGGCAGGATAAAAAAAAGCCCCTGCTTTCCCAGTCTGCTGCTTAAACTTGTCTTTACCAAAATATTTCTCCAAAAATAAAATACTGCCCGGGCTTAAAAAGCCCGGACAAAATATCAGCTAATTTCCGTAAATTTTCTTGATTAAGGCATTACCTTCTTCCTGAACATTCTTGACAAATCCTTCTACAGAAATCTGGTAAAGAAAAAGGTCGCTTGTGTTTACATCAATAATTGAGTTGAATTCATCAGTCGGAATCAACGGCCCTGTGAAAACATATGGAAGTTCTGAATAAAATGCATTCATAATTTCTTTCGGTCTTACCTGAACTGCCTTTGATTCTTCAAGAGCAAGTTTGTTGGCCGGAAGGTCGCCTGTTTTTGTAAATTCCAGCTGTCCGTCACCGCAGATCCAGCTGACAAATGTCCATGCCTGATCAATTTTTTTTGTGTCACGGGAAATTGCCATAAAATTGATGTATCCCCTGTTTGCCCTTATGCCTGTATCAGGATTATAGGGAAGAGGACATGTGCCGTAATTTATTTTGGCATCATCAAGGGCACTGAGGGCCCACGGTCCTGAGTGCATAAAAGCAACCATACCTGTTCCGATTGCCGTATCAGGAGTACCATATACGTTGTTCCATTCGCCTGAATATACCGGCTGTACAGTTCCGAACATCTCCATCATGTAATTAAGACCGTCAATGGCTTCAGGTGAATTGATAAGTATTTTTGACGGGGAACCGTAATCGTCCATTAATGCCCCGCCCCACTGAATTACAAAAGACTCATAAATTCTCTGATTCGGGAAATAAGCAGTGTACTGGCTGTATTCATCACCGTCTTTGACAGTCAGCTTGTCGGAAAGCGCACAGAATTCGTCCCAGGTCATCGGTTCGGTACTGCTTGGATAAGGTATGCCTGCCGCATCAAGAAGGTCCTTGTTATAGATCATGGCAAGCTGGCCGACACCTACCGGAATACCGTAATAACTTCCGTCGTATTTTACCGAAGATACCGTTCCGGGCTGCATCTGGGCAATAAGATCCGCTGCACCCGGAAGATCAGTTACATTGTAAAGAACCTTTTTTGAGACGTAAGGTGCAGACTGTTCAGTTGACATTGAAATAATGTCTGCTGTATCGCCTGAAATGACGGCAGTCCTGATTTTTTCCCAGTAAGCTGTCCAGGGAAGAAATTCGGGACTTACTTTTATTTCAGGATGCTGTTCCATAAATGTATTTACAAGCTTGCCGAAATCTCTTGCTTCCTGGGTACCTGCCCAGCGGGTGTAGGTTATCCCGGTCTGGCCGCTTTTCCCTCCTTTTTCGCCGCCGCCTGCTGCAGAAACAGCACCAACAGAGAAAAACAGAACTAAAAGCATAATTACTGCTCTTTTTGAAATTTTCATACATTCCTCCTAAAAAATATAAACTGACCATTCAGCCGATCAGATTATTTGCCTTGATAAAGTCAACTATTTCTTTCACATTTCCAAAAGCTATTCCGGTAACAGTATCAGCGCAGCCGTAATAGACCGCCATCTTACCTGTTTCGCTGTCTGTCAGGGCGGCACATGGGAAAACAACATTCGGAGTATCTCCGATGCATTCGTAATCGTCCCGGGGGGACAGAAGATACGGTTTTGCCCGTGCAATTACCTTCCACGGTTCGTCAAGGTCAAGGAGCGCGGCGCCTATGCTGTAGACAAAACCATTGCACGAAGTCAGCACACCATGATAGATAAGCAGCCAGCCCTCGTCCGTTTCAATCGGAACAGGCCCTGCACCGATTTTTGTTCCCTGCCAGCCTCCGGCAGGACTCATAACATGCCTGTGGACCCCCCAGTGCACCATGTCAGGACTTTCCGAATAGAAAATGTCTCCGAAAGGAGTATGTCCCGAGTCGGACGGTCTGGTTAAAATTGCATATTTACCCTTGAGTTTTCTCGGAAACAGGACCCCGTTTCTGTTATACGGAATAAAGATATTTTCAATCTGATAAAAAGTTTTAAAATCATCAGTGTATCCGGCTCCGAGACATGCACCGTGATATCCGTTGCACCAGACGATATAATATCGCCCCTCAATTTTTATTACGCGCGGATCGTATTTATATTTTGATTCGGGTATTGTCCCTGATGCTGGTATGAATGAAATAGGCTTTTCATCAATTTTCCAGTCCAGTCCGTTATTACTGAATCCGCAGTGGATATCCATATGACGGCTGGTGTCATCGCAGCGGAAAACCCCGGCATATTTCCCGTTAAACGGAACAACGGCGCTGTTGAAAATGCTGTTGGAAATTTTTATCAGGTCTCTGGGAATAATCGGATTTTTGCTGTAACGCCAGAGGACATCCAAAGACCCCTCCGGCCTGTCTTCCCAGGGCATATTCGGTAAAACCGTATTGTTGACCAACCTTGCCATTATAACTCCTGCATATTAACGAAACCGGTTTCTCAATAAAACAAAAACATCCCGGAAAAAATTCCGGCATAAAAAACATTGATTTTTTGATAATAGCAACTCTTAACGAAGACGAAAACGGTTTCTCTATAATAGCATAAAGTTTGGTGGTGTCAAGGAAATTCGGTGCAATACAGGGCAAAATTCCGGGGGAAGAAAGGTCGCAGAGAATTTGGCTGTGTTCAGAAAAATGTTGAAGCTTTCCGGGTAAGTTCATTTATTACAGATAAATATTGAATTTAAAAACAGCCTGCCGGTATTTTAACTGCTTGTGCTCGTACTTTTCAACATTTTTCTGAACATAACCCACGCTTGACTATAATTTCAGTCTTCCCTTATCCAGCAGGGAAATCAGACCGAAAACATTGTCAGGACCATGCCCCATTTCAGGATAATAGCGGAATTCAAATTCATGATGAAAATGCATCTGCTCAATATATTCTGTGGATTCAACAGGATTGTGCCAGTCTTTAAGGCCGTGAATAAATAAAACAGGAAGTTTCATATCCGAAAGATAATCCGAAGGATTAAACTTGAAAAAACTGCTCCACCTCCGGCAGGGCCAGCCCAGATAATACTCATCAATCGAATCAGGATTCTCGGCAATCAGCTGTCCGGCTTCCTCAATTTTCAGGCATGCCTGCCGGCAATCTTCCGGCATATCAATATTGGATTTCCCGAGAATTCTGAATGCTTCATATTGACTGAGCAATAAGCAGTTCATCTGATTTGCTGTTTGGAAAAAAATACCAGGAATGATCATCCTGCCTCACTTCCTGCAAATTTGAGTAGCCGGCGCAGGAAAAAAGAACCGGCAGCAGCAGGCATATGAAGAAATATCCTTGTTTCATAATCTGTCCCTAAACCATACCTTAATATTCCGGGATTTTATCAGAAGTAACGGCATCAGGACTTTAAAATATGGAAATATTATATGATTTTAAACAACAGCTGCCATGCCACGGAAATTTGAAGCAAAGCAGACCAAAGATCTCTGTGTCCTCTGTTTGAATATCAATACCGCATCCGATTGCACGAAGTTAAGGCATGACCGACGCGACCAGCCTCTGTGAACTATGAGCTATTCCCCGCAGGACTCCCTGGGCTGGATGCTTGTTTTTAAGATAATCTCATTGCTTTCAGGGGTTTCCTTGTTCATTAATGTAAAAAGCATTTCTGTGGCCTCTCGCCCGATTCCCTGTATAGGCTGGGCAACGGCCGTAACGCGCGGATAAATAAAATCCAGAAAGCGGAAATCATCGAATACGGTAATTCCGAATTTCGGAAACTGAACATAGTGGGTTTTAAGGGCCTGCAGCACATCAAAAAGAAATTCGCCGCCCGAACTGACAAAAATCGAATCCGGCTTGAATTCCTGCATTGCCTTTTTTATGCACTCAAGGACAGGCTCCGTATCATAAACACTTGAATAAACTCCCGAATCGTCTAGTCCGGCTTCTTTCATTGCATCCTGAAAACCGCGAACTCTTTCCTGGATGTAGTAATATTCCATCGGACCGGCCATGACTATAATTTTTTTATAGCCCCTTTTTATCATGTATTTTGTTATTTCATAAGCACCGTGATAATTGTCAGTATCAACGAAATAATGGTTCACTTCAGGGTTTTTGCCGATAAGAACAAACGGCGTATCATGCGATTCAAGCGAACTGATGCCGTTTTTATCAAGCATTTCAGATCCGATAATAAGGCCGTCTATTCTTTTCGTTTTAAGGACCTTTCTGTAGGCAGATTCAATCTCACCTTCGTGCTCTGCCGTCAGCAGAAGAAGGTTATACCCCAGTTCATTCG
>CAZKOK010000044.1:0-13160 GCA_964554355.1 uncultured Spirochaetia bacterium
AGGCCATGCCCGGATTTATCATATCCTCAGTATTATTTGCCTTAACCGCCTGGAGTATCCCTGCTATAATGGCGGCTGCGGTCGGCGATACAACAGGACAGAGGCTTGCGCCTGCCGCCCTCGGCTTTATCACACTCTTTTTCGGAATCGGCCAGGTATTTGGACCGTTTACTGCCGGACGCATAGCCCAGTCAACAGGCAGCTATTCACCGGCATTTGTCATAGCCGGTATGGCGGCGCTTGCCGGGGCCGGGCTTTCACTTATTATAAAAACCGGGGATGTTGATTAATCGGATAAATTTTTCGCGCCTGTAGTCGGCAGCTCCATTCCAATTCCAATATTCGTGTAATCTTCATGGTTCTCCTTAGTCCCCAATTGCTTATCTATTCCGCGCAGGGAATAAACTCCCGCCACTTCCATTGTGAATCAGCAACCATTAAATACCCGGATTATTATTTTTTCCGGGTTATTTGTTTTTTGAATACACACAAAGATTACTGCTTTTTTCCAAGCGCGCTTATTTCGCCGCCGGCGTAGCATATTATTCCGCCGATCAAGCAAAACAGTATTGACATCACAAATTCCAGCCAGTGGCCTGATTTTGCTCCGACGAATCCGCAGCTGAATCCACCGATCATTGCTATCAGTACTCCAATTACTGTAACGGCAATGCCGAGTCTTTTTATACCTTTGTTCATATTTTCCTCCGTTTTATATTCTGGACTTGCAGTTATCGATAAGTTTACAAAGTACTCTGTATTTCAGAGTTTCTACAATTTATCACTGAATACAAAATAAATCAAGGGAAATAACATAAAAACCAAATTATAAAAATTGTATTAATCGGGAACAGTGTCTGTACTTTCACGCAAAAAAAGAACCGATAATGATTTTAACTGCTTTTTAAAATGTAAAGCTTTTGCATTAAGCTTGTGAAAGAGGTCCAAATTGTCATAGAATATAGTATGCGCAATTAAAGGAGCATATATCATGAAAAGGGTTCTGTTTTTTTTATCTGCAATAATGCTTTTCTGGAGCTGCTTAACCGGACAGAACGGAGTAAATAATAACGATCAGCCCAAGGTGCCTGTTGGTCCTGACGGTTTTTCCATAGTGGGGAAATGGATTTCTGAAGACAACTCCGAAGCCGATCAATATATAATTTTCAGGGAAAATGCCTATGCAGTCATGGGTTCAAATCAGATTGAATTTAAAGGCACATTTAAAATAAATTATGATATAACACCTTTCGAACTTGATATGGACCTGAAAGATGTCGGAAAAATTAAAACAATCTTTCGAATAATTGAAAACGATACAATCGAGTTTGCCGGAACAGAACCCGACATACAAAGACCGAAAGATTTTAATAAAGACAGCGTAATCCTTATCAGGGCTCAATAAAACTCAATAAAGAAAAATCATGTTTTGATTTCCCTGCAGTGAAATCAGATTCTGAGTATCTGAAACTAATAACTTAAAACGACACGTATATATGATAGAATATTATCAGAATTGAATCATTATTCGAGGTTTAAATGGATATCAGATCTTTGTTTTCAAAAAACAGTCCATATCTGGGAATTACCAATCCTGATTTCGGAAAATACAGAAAAATAAGAATTGCCATAGTTTTTTCGCTGATCGGAGCTGTTGTTTTTTTTGTTTTTGTTATTGATGATTTTCTCCAGCCGTTTTATCATGATCTTCCTATCGATTCACTGTCCTTTATGTTTTTTTTCCTGTTTCCGCTTCTTCTTGTTCATCTTAAATATCCGTCCCTGTGGATAATGTTCATTCTGCTTGTGCTTATCGGCCTTATTTTAAGACTTGTATATCCAAGCAATGATTCAAATGGAGCCGTCTATCTCTGGTTTCTTGCAATTCCGCTTATTTCATTTCTGGTCCTGGGTAAAAAACTCGGATTTATTCCATCCGCCATTACCCTGGCGATAATTATCATTTTCCTGTTTACTCCCGATCTGGTAAATTACCGTTTCATTTTTCCAACCAGATTTAAATTCCATATCCTTCTGGGATACTTAACAATTACTTTTTTCTCATGGATATACGAACTCGACAGAAATAATCTGGAGAAAAACCTGAAGAATGCCGGCGCAATAATGCAAAAACAGAAACAGGAATTAAGTCAGATAAACAGAAATCTCCATATAATGGTTGAGGAAACTCATCACAGGGTAAATAATAATCTGTCTATGATCTGTAATCTTATCTATCTGTATAAACAAAACGACGGCACCAAGGAACAGGTATTATCCGAACTCAATGATAAAATCCTGTCAATCGGAAATATTCACAGGATGCTGTCGGTCAGCAATGATTTCAGCAGTATAGAAATGAGGCCCTATCTTTTCAGTCTTGTCGAAGAATTGTCCAGGTCTTATGCTGATTTGAAACCGAAGATAACAGTTGTTTCTGATAATTTGCTGCTTAATGCTGTTATTGCAGTCAGAATTGGTCTGATAGTAACTGAACTGATAATAAATGCGTGCAAATACGGCATCAATCCGGGCGGAGAAATATCTGTAGCACTCGATAAAAATAATGAACAGGTCCATCTGGCCGTGGAAAACAACGGCAGAAAAATACCCGGGAATATTGATATAATTAAAGCCATGACAATGGGATTTTCAATAGTAAGAAGCACAGTTGAGTTTCTTTCAGGAGTAATAACACTCAACAGGAAAGGGAACACCCGCATAGAAATAAAATTCCCCGCTGAATTCGGCGGCAGACTTAAAGAGGGAAACCATGATTTGTCCTGAATGTAAAAAGGAGACTCCATCAGTACTGAACTTTTGTGAACACTGTAAATTTGATCTGACAGCGTACCACAAGATACATGATGAAAACCAGCAGATAAAAGGAAGCCGTCTGTTTCTGGTAAGCAGCCTTGTAAGTTCAATTCTGTCATTTGCGGGTTTGGTAGTTATGGTTATTATGTTTTTTAATGGATATATACTGACCGGTATCGGCGGAGTAATGGCATACATTTCATTGCCCATATATTTCCTTGTAAGTCTGACCGGTTTCCTTGGTACACTGTTTTCAAAAAAAATATGGAAAAAACAAAAACGTTTGGACAACCGGGGACCGGGCCGCCATTGATCAGCTGTCCACTGCTTCACTATCACCCCGGCTTATAAGCCGGTTTAGGAGTCTGTCCCCATTTAATTTCAGAAAAGAAAGTAAATAAACCGACCCCCATTTCCATTCGTGTAAGCTGATCCCCATTCGTATTATCTTCGTGGTCCGAATTGCATTTTTGACTATTCTGATTGCATAATTGCCGTGCAGATATTTTTTCCTGCATTAATATCTTCTGCAGGAGGCAAATCATGAAAAAAGTATTTTTTTTAATCCTGGCCGTGATTCTGGTTTTTATGATTTCCTGTGCCGGAAATCAGGAAGATAAATCAGGGCAAACAATAATTGCAGTATCCGACACTGCCGGTTCGGGCTATGGAAACGCAAGCGGCGTATTTAAGGGTGAATCAAGAGCAAGATATACAGGTGAAAATTACTGGGGTGTTGCCGAGTTGACGATCGAGGACGGGAGAATCACCTGTCTGGATTTTTATATTATTGATAAAGCCAAAAATGAAGTGTTCGGTGAAGAATATGAAAGACATTTCAAGGGCATGGCTTTATACCAGGAACAGTGCCGCAATGAATGGGCAGCGCTTCAGATTTACCCTGAAGAGTTCCTGAAAAAACAGAATATGAACAATGTGGATGCCATCAGCGGTGCCACCTGGTCATATAACCTGATGAAGGCATCAATAGAGGAAGCACTCAAAAAAAGCAGCTGACAATAAATGTATTTATATGCTGATGTATATCATGGCTAAACCGAAGGAATGTCTGTCAGGTCTGTAATTTGACCGATTCAAATGTCTTTTGTATTTCCTGTTGCACAATTTCATCTGAATTCGCTTTTTTATCAGAAAGCGGCCCGAAAAGTGTTTCTATCTTAATTAATGCTTCCATTGGATTAAGCCGCTGCGCATCTACATCTGTAAGAATTTTCAATATAGCTTCTTTGTTTTTTTCATTTATCATAACTTACTCCTGATAAAAAAGCGGCACATGAAAGGGATAGAAATATAAAAGAGAATATCCTTCCAGAGAATTATATCATGGATTTCTGCATTTTATAAAAAAATATAGGAAAATCAAATGCAGGATTTCGGGAATCATCTGCCGGAAAATACGAAATCAATTAATATGGAAATTATTCTGAAGGAATTATACATGGAAAGTCTGCTTCCCGGCGAATTATCAGACATGAAAAACTCTTCGATAATTCTGGAAAAATGAAAATGCTGATACAGACTTTTAAAATTTATGCTGGTTTTTTCCGATTCTGTTTGTGTTTCCATATAAATTATTCTAAAATATCATATCAGGTATAAAGGAGAAAAATATGGCTGATTGTGAATGTCTGGAAAGATGCCCATTTTTTAATGATAAAATGGAAAATATGCCGGCCATTTCCAATGTATACAAGAAAAAATACTGTAGAGCAGATTTCAATAACTGTGCAAGATATAAAGTATTTAAAACTCTGGGCAAGGCAAAGGTGCCTTTTGACCTTTTCCCAAACCAGATTGACCGAGTAGACAGGATAATTGACGGCTGATTGCATACATCTTAAAATTTTCAAAATAACAAAAATAGATTTCGCAATTCCTCACTTATGTATCTTTTGTCATGGCTGGTTTTATCCTTCCCAGCCGGCCATCCGGGCAAGTATCCACCACAATGCATAGGCATTGCGGTTCAGGGTAATATGCTGATCAGTATGGTCACCGAACGCAACAGATCCTCCTGCCCCGTCCCGTCCCTGGAAATAATCAACTCCCAGGGTATGACTGTCCTGCCAGTCCCTGTTAAAACTGTCGGAAGCGCCGGGAACCGCAGCCTGATATGTCGCGGAACTTCCATTGTCTCCGGCATCGATATAAAATACACCGTCCATGGTGTGCGAATCATTTGAAAAAAAATCAAGACAGAAATATCCGTACTCTGCGCAGTATTCTGTTATTATCTGCGCCTGCGCTGCGGGCTGCCCCGGATCGGGATTGCTGTCGCCGTTTCCATGACCTGTCATGAAAATGAAAGTGACCGCTGTTGTCCTGGTATCTCCTGCGCCTGTCCCGATTTTTGTTCCGTTTTCGCCGTATTCATCTATTAATGTCTGCATTGAGCTTAAGTATGCATTAACATCATGACCGCCGATATTGCACCATGACCATAAAATCACATTTATTTCCGCATTGTCAGGATCATCAAGAAAGTCCCTGTTCTGATCCACCCAGCCTGCCCAGTCATTCGCGGTGTCCGTCTGACTCAAATCCGGATAAGCACCTCCGATCCCTCCGCCGTGGTAGCAGTCCCTGAAATCAAGCTTTCCGGCTTCCTGGGTATTGCTGATTCCAAAAAGAACATCATCGCCTGATTTGTACTGTTCAAGACCATGCATGCCCCGGCTTACATGCGTTCCGTGGCTGGTGTGCTGATAAGCAATATGAAAATTCGTCCTTGCATCATTGATATATTCTTCCGGAATGGAACGCAGAACCGATTCCAGCGACTGTTCATGCCCGGCAATGGTATTTGTTATTATCTGCTCGGGTATTCCAAGACTTCCCCAGAAACAGCCGGATAACAGCAGAAATGCCGGGACAGCTGCCGGTATAAACGGAATTTTATCCTTCATTATCAATATTCTCCCCAAACCTTAAAAAAAATAATTTTCCGCCTGCAGCCGCCCTGCAGCAATATGCTGTTTGGCATGAATACCGGAAAAAGGAATTCCCCTGATTTAATATTGGAAAATCTGTCAATTACAATGAAAGCAGGGAGATAGATTATCATGAAAAAAACCATTTTATTTGCATTAATTGTATTAGTTACCC
Organism: uncultured Spirochaetia bacterium; assembly: GCA_964554355.1. Lineage (GTDB taxonomy): Bacteria > Spirochaetota > Spirochaetia > CAZKOK01 > CAZKOK01 > CAZKOK01. Next base: position 5,944 of record CAZKOK010000044.1, read on the forward strand.
AGGTTTCATTATCAGCCCAGGCTGACAAGAAACTTACGATGGAAATCAGGTACTGCGTGGAAGATCTGTCGAGCACATGTGCGGGTCAGTATCCTGACCTCGGGTCAAGACAGGGTGCCGCCATCCTTCCCTTCAACGAAAACGGGGACAGAGTCAAAAAGAACAAGCTGGCTGCGCTTGTCGAAACCTATCTGTCCGAACAGATGGGAAACAGCCTTGCATTTTATCTTGTCAGGAAAAACCTTGATAAAATCCTGAAGGAACAGTAGATGACCCTGTCGGGGCTGGTTTCTGATTCATCCGCGCCGGAAATCGGCGAAATAAGCGGGGTTAATGCTTTCATAAGCGGTGAAATCCTTGAAGTGGGACAGGATTTCAAGGTAAGCGTTAAATTAACGGATGTATCCACAGCCGAAGTTATCGATACATACACATTCAACATCGACGGCGATACGATGATCGACGCCTCTGTTGCACTTCAGTATTCATATGTAGCTGCGAACGGGATCGGGGTTTCATTAAGCCCCAGATACATGATTACCCTGCCCGAACAATTCAACAGTACCGATATGATGCTGAAAATCATTTTCGATATCAGCGCAAAATACCGCATATCAAAGGACTTCCTGATGGAACTGGGAGTATGGATCCCGCCGTTAAATTCCAGCGGTGCGAGATTCTACGGTTCGTCGAATTTATCATATGAAGATATTCAGCCCGGTCTTACCGGGACTGCCCTGGGAGGCAGCAATGCAGGTTTAGATGGTTTTGTTACCAACTTCTGGATGACGCATGTAGACGCGCAGTACACAATAAACTTTGTCCCGCAGTTTAATCTCGGAATCAGACTCGGATTTGTATCTTCAGGCGGAGTGAGTGTAAAGATAAGAAGCAAACCTTATTATGATACCGTTGGATGGCCAGACCCTGATGCTCCTCCAGATATTTCCGCGATAGAGCAGGAAACCCGTGGTTTCATACTTAATTTCAATCCGGTCCTGGGCGGCAAACTTGAAATAGCTCCCGAATTTTTTATTACTCCGCGTTTTGCCGTAAGTGCCGTTATCGGCTATATACTGACTGCAGGCGGACAATGCTCCGAAGCCATACTGTCCAGCGGCGGCCTCATTGATCCGGACGATTATTACGGTTATGATCCATCGCTGATGCCTGACGGAACACCATGGACCTTTAATTTCTCGGGTCTTTACGGAGGCATTACGCTTTCAATGTTCTTCTGACAGCGAATATTTGCGGTAACTGTTATTGAAAATACTTCTCCTCTCTGATAGTCTTGTATATGGGACCTTCCCCCGAAAATACCTTTATAAACTTATCATCTCCCGTATCCTGCAAACCAGGCCCAGAACAGAATTACCACCTGAAAGCTATTAATGTTACACATTTAAAAGGAGGACAAAATGAATATCCTGATAATCAACGGAAGCCCCAGGTCAAAAGGTACAACCGCGTATGTACTGGACCGCATCAGCGAAAGGCTTGATCTGCCCGGAATGATTGTTACGAGGCACTGCCTCGGCAGCAAAAAAATCGGTTTCTGCATGGGCTGCAGGAAATGCGAACAAACACAGCGCTGCATCCAGGATGACGATATGAATGCCCTGTTTGAGGATATAAAAAACTGCGATTTTTACCTGGCCGCCTCTCCGTCATACTGGGGAGACATCACCGGTCAGCTCAAGGCCTTCATCGACAGGAACCTGCATTTATGCAACACCGCACCCTGCTACCCTGTCCTTGAAAAAGGAAAAACTTCGGCGTCCGTTGCCGTCAGGACGGGCCGCAGTGAAGAGGAAAACATTCACATAATAAAAACACTCGAACATTATTTCGGACATCTCGAAATAGAACCGCTGCTTTCGCTTTCGCTTACCGGAGTTTCGTCCCCGGATGATGTCAGGCACAGTCCGGACGCATTGAGGAAAATTGATGATTTTGCTGCCGGACTGAATAATCATTTAACAGAAAAATAGTTTTTAATTCCTTCTCTGGTACTTTCCCCGAAGAATTCATCGGCATCATCAAGGAATTGTCCGGTGTTTACAATCTGCCACCTGTGTCTGTTCTGATACCACTTTACAAACTCAAGAAACCTTGCAGTCCCCGCTTTCTGCTCCAGTTCATAAAAAAGCAGCGGGGCTTTCCCGTATACGGCCTTTGTATACTCACTGCCGTTTCTGTATCCGCTTACCGGCAGATTTACGGGAATGTCACGGTCCAGGGTATCTGCTGCTGTTCTTTCAAGAAAATCAAGATATTCCAGGGCCCTGTCAGGTCCGTATACCTGATCATAATAATATTTCACCATATACTGCGCAAACGCCTCATCCAGCCAGGCTTCGTTGATCTGATCATTTCCGACAACATTGAAAAACCACTGGTGCACCGATTCATGCGCCATAATAAGTTCGGCGTTCCTGAATGATACTGCTTTATATTCCGGCGGCAGATTATCCAGGTAATATTCGCCGATTGCGATTATCCCCGGATATTCCATCGCGCTCCATCCGGCCGGAACAAATGCCACATCAAATTCCGTATACGGATAGGGCGTCATAACAGAAGACAGTGTATTCAGTATCTTTGAAGCAAGCGGCAGGGTTTTTTCAATCCTGTCTGAATATTCCTTTCTGCCGCATACGTTTATCCGGGTCTCCCCGGCCATGGCAGTATACCTTACCCAGCCGGATCCTCCCGCAAGGAAAAAACTCCGTGCAGGCCCTGTTACTATCATGTCAGTCTCCGTTCCGGAATCAGGATCTTTTGCTGTTGATGTCACAGTCCCGGTCGACGCATACAGGAAATTGCCGGGACGCTTCAGGCTTACTTCAAAAAGCGCTGCTTCGTTATATGTCAGGTCGCCGTATGATAATGCATTGCTCAGGTCCCAGCCGCCGCTGCCGCACACCATCAGTGAAGGGTAAAAAAAGTCGAACATCAGGCTGTTTTTGTAAAATGCAAACAGACGCGAACCTGCCGGTTTTTTTTCAGGTATTGAAACAGAATAATTTAGCATTACCTGTACCTGCCTTCCCGGTTCCAGCTGTTCGGGAAATTCAATGCACAGAAAATTGTGAGCGGAGTCATTCAGAAGCTTTGTCATCATCCCCGAAACATGGTATGAATGCAGATCAAAAGTCCCGGAACAAACTCCCATAAAAGTGCGGAAACAGAGTTCATCAAGAGGATGATCATAATTATTTGTAAAATACAGTTTCTGGTTTACAGTATATCTGCTGATATCAGGTTCAAATTCAATATCCAGAATGATACGCTGATAGTTCGGGATATCAGACAATACCGCAGTTTCCGGACCGGCAAGCGCAGGCATATGGATTTCAGCCGGACTTTTTTCGTTTGTCTTATTTCCGGATTCACTCTGCCCGCCGTTACCGGCAGAACAGGAGAAAAGCAGTAAAATCAAGACTGGAAAAAGCAGGACAACCCTGAGCATGTACACATTTTACAGCAAATTACAGGAAAGATAAGATATATTCTGAAAAAAATCTCTGCTGACAGTTTATTGTTATTTTTATTTCCATGTGATAAGTTTCATGTATAAACAAATACAGGGATAACAAATGAAATACAGAATTCTTATAGTAATTTCAGTAATAATCAATATTCTGCCTCTTGCCGCTGATGAAATAAATGCAAAAGAACTGGTTGCTGTGTTTCCGCTTAAGGCCGAAGGAGTATCGGATAGCGAAGCTTCAGTCTTCACCAATCATATAACCGCACAGATTCATGAATCCGGTAAATTCAGAGTCATCGACCGTTCCGAGCAGGAAAAGCTTTTAAATGAGCTGAAATTCTCTCTGTCGGGCTGCGTCGACGAAAGCTGCCAGCTTGAAGCCGGAAAAATGCTTTCCGCAAATAAAATCATAACAGGAAGCCTGGGAATATTCGGTGAAGATTATCTTGTCAGCCTGAAGTTTATCGAAGTTGAGACCGGCGAGACAATAAACACTGTTTCGGAGTATTACCATGATATGGAAGATATCCTCCGAGAGAGTAAAAAACTTGTTGAAAATCTGATTGAAGGGACAGCTTCTTCGGACACGAATGCAGCTCCGGAAAGAAAATATGGATCACCGAAAATCGGATATTTCAGTTTATCAGCAGGTTATGGCGAGATATTCAGGGAAACGGAAAACGGATTAGCAGTAGCTGTAATGAGTCCACCTGCTACAAGTGATGTGTACGGACCTTCTCCATCACAAACATATGATACCTTCAGCTGCAGTCAGCTGGTCCAGGGAATCCCCGTGTGCCTGGGGTATGAATATTCCCTGCTTCAGGAATTATCGGCCGGAATCTGGATTTCCTATATATTTGGCTCTGTTTATCCGGAATTTATAATGCCGGACTGGGATGTTTCTGCTGTCCTGTACCACTATGATAACGCTTTCGCTTTAATAGACGAAATCACTCTTCCTGCAATCAGTTTCCTGACTGCAGGTTTTTCCTTCACCTACAGAATGTTTAATGATTCTTTCGGGATCAAGTTTGACATAGGTTATAATTTCTCCAATATAATGATGATTAAGGCCGGTATTTCCTTCTATGGTATTTTTCTCAAAGGCTCACTCGGATTTTCTGTTGACAATGTCTGGACAACTTCCTATGACTATGGCGGCATCTGGTCGGTTGAAGGCGGATACGAATTTAAAATCTGAAGCTAAAGTAATGATTCCCTGTAACATTCCTCCTGGCTGGGAACAGTAAAGTTTTTTTCTTCATAGTCATTGGAAATAATTATCAGCTCAAGGTCCGGTGACCGGACAACGAACCTGTAAAAAAGCGACCCGGGTTCCTGCAGTAATCTGGAATTCAGCGAATAGAGTCTTTCTTCATCTTCAATATCTGCATACGCATCTATAACTGCACAACCGAAGCCGGTAACGGTAAATGGAAATGTGCCGAAAAATCAGGTTTGAAAGATAAATACAGAAGATTTATATACTTCGCACTCTTGAAAACCTGATCACGGAAATAATAATCAATTTCAAGGCTGTTCTGCTTCAGGTTAAAATCAAGGTTTCTTATATCGCAGCAGTCCATATACCCGGGATTTTTTACTGTTTCCATTATTTTACCTCCATTTGTTCCTGTAATTAATCATACCGGTTCCAGTCGAATCTTGAGTCTGCTTCCATAAGAATATCATCAGTAATTGTATCAGACGGCAGAAGAGAAAATTCTTTCAGAATAAACTGAATAAATTCCCAGCCTACCGGTGACGAACTGGTAAGGCTGTAATAAAAAGATTTTCCAAGAGGTCCGCAGTTTGCGGCAAATCCGGAATCCTTTATTTCCTGAACATACCTGTCAAATTCATAATCAATCCGGCAAAACTCTGTTTCCGTATGGCTGTTGATATCCATTACCGCAAAACATGCTCCATTTCTGCCGTCAGCGGCAAGTCCGGCCGATCCGGGATTAATCCCTGTTGTTCCGTCCCATTCATAAATCCACTGCTGATGTCTGTGTCCGCATATATAAATATCACTGGAAACATGAGTGAGAATTTCTTTGACCCTGTTGATATCCTTATCAGGATAAAATATCTCATTGGCGTGAAATGGATCAGCATGACAGATTTTTATGCTTTTCCCCTCTGTATATAAATCCACCTCAAGCGGGAGTGAATCAAGATAACGCCTGCTTTCTGCCGACAGTCCTGAATTGCGGCAGCGTGCAGGGGCCCACCGCAGTCCCGCCAGCTTCTGAGGGTTTCTCATTTCCATGTAGAAATATTCCTCCTGATTCCCGTAAACGCTACAGGCATCAAGCGGTTTCACCAGACTGACAACCTTATCCGGAAACGGCCCCCCGATAATATCGCCTGCAATAATGAATCTGCCGATTTCCCTTACCAGCGGATGCTCAAGTATTTTTTCAAGCGCACGATAATTGCCATGTATGTCAGCCAGCAGTACATATTTCATATTTTCTGAAAGCTTAGCCAATAAATCGATATTCTGCAATGCATACTGCGCCGCATAATCAGATGGTAAATAGCCACGAAGGGCACAAAAAACACAAAGGAATTATAAGGCTAATAAAATAACAGAAACTAAAAATCCAGTATAAGCGTTTATCATGGAGAATAAATCAGATTTAATTATAATCAGGAATCTTTGTGTGCTTCGTACCATCTTCGTGGTTCAATAATAATATAGGACAAAAGTACTATTTCTTTCTCCAGGCAAATATGAGAAATTTATTAATACCGGGGAAAGTGTTTGACAGATCAATAAAAATCTGTTAATACTTTTATTACCTTAGAAAAGGATTGGATTTTGAAAATTAGGATCTTGGGTAACAATTCTGGCTTCTCTTATTTCGGCTGGTTTTATTATTTTTGTACCCCGGGTCTTGATAATGCTTTTTAGCTTTTAACTAACCAGTACGGATTAGTTAAGAAGGACCCGGGATTTTTGGTCAAACTGAAAAACCCGGGTTTTTTTATGCTATTTTGCATATCAGACAACCAGGAGTTTGGGTTATGAAAGACGGAAAAGTAAAAGTAATTGACTGTACTATCAGGGACGGCGGCTTAATGAATAACTGGGAATTTTCCCATGAAACAGTCAGAAAAATTTATAAAGCCAATATTGAAGCAGGCGTTGATATCATGGAAATGGGTTATCGCGTAAGCCCCGAAGTTTTCAGCCGGAAAGACCATGGTGTCTGGCGTTTCTGTGATGAAGAAGAACTTCGCAGAATAATTACGGAAAAACCTGAGAAAATGAAAATTTCTGTCATGGGCGATATCGGCAGGGTCTATAAAGAGAATTTCATTCCGAAAAAAGACTCGGTTGTTGATATCCTTAGGCTTGCATGTTATGCAGATCAGGTTGATGAAGTAATTGAAATTTCAGATCATCTTAATCTTCTGGGCTATGAAACGTTTTTCAATATTATGGCAGTATCGACAAATCCCGTTGACGTTGTCAGGGAAGTTCTGAGAAAGATGAACAATACCGGTGCAACAGGAGTCTATCTTTCCGATACATTCGGGGCCTTTCATCCTGGTGAAATAATTGAAAGACTAGGCATGTACCGTGAACTCTGTCCGAATCTGGAACTCGGCTACCATGGACACAACAATACCCAGCTGGCCCTGGCAAACAGCATGAAAGCGCTTGAATTCGGGGTCGGATACATTGATGCAACCTATTATGGTATGG
>CAZKOK010000045.1:0-13123 GCA_964554355.1 uncultured Spirochaetia bacterium
TTCAACCGGAGTTCCGGTAAGACTTAACCTGTGCCGTGATTTAAGCATTTTCACAGCTTTGAAAGTCTGGGACCTTCTGTTTTTTATATTCTGTGATTCATCCAGAATGACATAATCGAATTCACCCTGAATGAATAATTGTATATCGCTTCTCAGGGTCCCGTAGCTGGTTATTATTATGTCTTCCCGGTAACCTTGCGGATTTCCGGACCGTTTGGAGCCATGATGTCTGATCGATGAAAGTGATGGTGAAAATCTTTTTATTTCATTCTCCCAGTTCGGCATGGTTGTTACCGGTACTATCAGCAGAATCGGACCTAATGGTCCTTCCTCCTTGAGTTTTGAAAGCAGGGCAAGGGTCTGAATTGTTTTGCCCAACCCCATATCATCTGCAAGACAGCCGTTCAGCGAAGCGTGGTGAAGAAGCCAGAGCCAGTTCAGACCGGTCTGCTGATAATTGCGCAATTTGCCCCGAAAGCTTTCGGCCGTTTTTGCACATTCCAGTTTGTCCGGATTTTTAAGCTGCTGAGCAGCGGTATAAAGATTTATAATTTCGTCTGTAGGATTGACAATGGCCGAAAAAAGCTGATCTATCAGAGAAAGCTCATACCGGGATATCCGCGCCTTTTTTTTTCTTATTCTGGCCGCAATTATTTTAAGCATTTCCATGTTTTCACGGCTTAATATCACAAGTTTTCCTTTGCTTAAGGCCAGACCTCTTTTAATCAGTTCAGGATCGAATTCAAGCTCTGTTTTTCCGCCGTTTGCATCTTCGGCGCTGACGTTCAGATCAAACCAGTCGATTCCGCTGCTTACTTCAATCACTATTTTCTTTTTTATGCTTAAAGGTCCTTTTATATCGTAAAATCTTATTTCAAACCCGGCATCTATCAGTTTTTCTGCATATTTGATTATGAATTCTTCCCGGGAATCTTCGCAATGGAACCGGTAAATGCTGTCTTCGGAATCTCCGAAGGATACAAAATTGTGTGAGGCGGTTATTTTGAGAAAAAGCAGGAAGATCTCACGCTCGTAATCAGGATCTTTTTTCAGAAAAACCACAGACTTTTTATTTTTATGATAATTATCTGTTTGTGATTTATATGCGGCTGAATAATCAAAACGCAGGCAGCCGTTTACAGATTCAACGCTTTTTGGATCAAGGCATATACAAACAGACGGTTTTACCCTGCAGACAAGACATTCAGGCTTTTGAAAAGAGTATGCAAGTTTGTTCCGGTCGGTACATTTCTCAAGATATTTTGCGAAATGTTCAACCGTGTTCAGGTCTGTTACATTGTATATGCTTCGCAGCCAGACAAGAAGATGAATAAAACTCTCATCTTCTTCAAGATCATGATTATAAAGAAGCAGCTGATCAGTTTCCAGGGAAAACAGGACGTGACCGGTCCACGTTTTTTCTATAAGCATGTCTTTTATACTGAATGACAGGTTTGTTCCGGTATCGGTTAATATGGTTTTAAGACATTTAATTTCGGCAATCTTTTCATTTATTTTCCATGGTTTAAAATCGATTTTAAGACCTTTCATCTGTCTTGCGGTAACCGGCGAATAACGCCAGTAATCTTTTTCGGCAAACAGTATCCCGTCTCTGGAAAGAATCAGCGGTAAGACCGTTTCAAACAGGTCTGATGAACAATCATGGAATTTCAGCTCGCGGGCTGTTTTCAGAAGAACGGGATCAGGATCTTCAATAATTTTCGTTTCCGTGAAATGCATTACGCGACCGCCTGTTCCGTCTTTTTTCCTGTATTGAAGGACCGGTAAAACGCACCATCTTCCTTCCCTGTGCCGGCTGCGGTCGAATCTTAAGGCAAAACCCAGCCGGTAGATCTCGTCAGGCTTTCTTGTTGACCTGATATCCTGGATTTGTCCGTAATTGTAAAGCAGCCGCCGATTGCTGACAGGTTCCCTGCCGTATTTCAGGCGTATGTTTTTATCTGCATTCTTAAGAGGTGCTTTCAGTTTTTCCCTGAGCAAATCCAGCGGAGTATCCGGTTCGGGGACCGATTCGTTTCCGTGAAGATTAAAGCTGAGTTCCTTGATGTCCGGTTCAAAACGTTCAGGTGATGTTTTTCTGTCAAATTCAAAATCTGTATCCATATTATCTCTTTGTTTTGAATAAACACGGAAAAGAAGTGTGGTGCTTCATGTTTATAAAAACTTTTGTATGTTTTTTTATTGCAGGCTGTTACAATAACAGTATGAAAACCGGCAGAAACGAACCCTGTCCATGCGGCAGCGGAAAAAAATACAAACATTGCTGTATGGGGAAAATAATTCCCTTTACTTCAGACAGTTCTGATACGGAATCCCGGGATTTTGAAAATTTTATTGAATCGGATTTATTTCCGGAAGATGTTTTGGACGAAATGGATGAGGATGGAAAATATTATGATTCTCCCGATCCGGATTGGGATGATGAGCTTGATTTTATTGATGACGGAGAACATCCCAACCCATATCTAAAACGCCATATTCTGGAAGTAATCGACAACCAGATCCGGGACAATAATCCGAAAGAGACAAGATTGACATTTGAACGACTGATGAAAGAAGGCTTTACTGAGGAAAAAGCAAAAGAGCTGATTGGAACGGTTGTCAGTACGGAATTGTTTGAACTTTTAAAAAACAAGGAATATTTCAATGAATCAAGATACATTGGGAGATTAAAAAAACTGCCGGATCTTTCCTTTCTGGACAATTAATAGATAATGCACCCATAATCTTCATCCATAAGCATTTCATTTATTTCTTCAATATCAAGATACTCAGGATCATAAACTTCACCGCCCAGCCATTCAAGAAACTCTTTATGCTGCTCATGTTCCGGATCAGATATTATTTTCAGAAGATCCTCATAACCGAATGGGCCTCCGCAATCTTCCGGAGGGCAACTCCTTTTTCCAGCCAAACAGACCGGATGGGCTGAATCGTAATCATTCAGGATTTTTTCCAGCAATATTTCATGTGCCCAGCCGTCGCCGAAATCATACTCATATTCAAATTTTTGTTTAACCGAGGTGATTAAATCATTGAACTTGACACGGCCGTAATCTATGCTGTTGGGTGATTCGAACTCACCGGGTTCGGAATAATACCTGTCGTTTGCTATAAAATGATGCAGATGTGAATTTGTCCATCCCATGACGGTCTGGATGATTTTATGCAGGTCGGGCAGAAGTATATCCGAATTTACGGTAAATCTTCTCCACACAGGCGGTTTTATATGCTTAAGAGTGATTTTCAGCTGATATCCTTCTTTTTTACTAACAGGAAAAGGGATAGTTTTAGCCATAACTATTTTCCTATATTTTATTTAACCGGGTTTCGCAGGGTAACCGGAAAAAACCTGGCATAATTCATTTTGTATGCTTAAGCAATCCCGGAGCGACATTCCAGTGTTCATCATCATTGGTATGAATTGACACTGTTTTTTTATTCAGCTTAATTATTGTTCCGGTTTTCTGGTCACCGTATCTGGAAGTGAATTCAACTTTCTCACCGACACTGAAACGCATCATCAGTTTTGTGCTTCTTTCCTGGCTTAACAGGTTAAGACGGTCAATGACCATCCGGTTTACGAAAAGCAATTCATCCCTGTCGAGAGTTTTGATGAAATCCTCGATTCGGCTTATATCCAGCTGCTTCTTACCCATGTTTGTTTTTAACATTACAGTGAGGAATAAATCAAGATGGAAGATGCAGATATGCTGTAATGGCTTAAAAATTCTGATAAAGGCTTGAATATAATGCACAAAAAAACCGCCCTTAAAAAGGACGGTCAATATGGGCCCACTAGGACTTGAACCTAGGACCACTCGATTATGAGTCGAGTGCTCTAACCAACTGAGCTATGGGCCCGGAAGAAGTTAATATTGTCAAAAATGGGCCGGATTGTCAATATTTCAATCCCCATATCCCCTTCAGGCTGTCTGTTTTTATTCCAATATGTACTGATATTATAGCCTTCGTTCCTTAATCCACAGAGGGCACAGAGGGCACAGAGGGCTGCAGAGAACACAGAGTTTTCAGTGAAAACCTTTCAAGCTCCCGGGAAGATAATTTTTAATATCATATATTTTTTTAGGGTTGAAAAAACCATAAAAATAAAATCCGAATAAAAAAAATATATCATGGAAAATCTTTGCATCTTAATAAAGAAAATCTCTCTGTGTTCTCTGCAGCCCTCTGTGCCCTCCTATGTTCAAAATCCGATAAGCCCTCATATCAGACCATCCCGCACTGAAAAAAAGTATCAAAACCCCTGTTCCTTTCCGCATCCACCAACGTATTAAATACTACAAAAGGAAAACGGAGGAAATTATGAAACCGGAAAATACATCAAAAAGGACTGCATTGTTCTTTGGAATCCTTTCAATACTTGCTTTATTTTTTAACTGTGCCGGCAAGTCCGGCTATTATCCGTCCGAAGCTGACATGTTTTTTGCTGCACCCGCAGCTTCTGACAAGCGCGCTGTTGCGAATAAACAGGAAGCTGTGTCGGGCGCTGTTATGATGGAAACCGAAGCAGCCGGAGCGGTTCCGTTCAATACCGAGGAATACGATTACATTCAGGAAAATGTTTTTAAAAGTCCGCTTGACGAACCCCTTTCAACATTTTCAATTGATGTCGACACCGCATCCTACAGCAACATCAGGCGCTTTCTTGAATACGGACAGCTCCCGCCGCCTGACGCTGTAAGGATCGAAGAAATGATCAATTACTTCGATTATGAATATCCCCAGCCGCAAGGCAATGATCCGTTCAGCATAAACCTCAGTCTGAGCGAATGTCTGTGGAACCCTCAGGCAAAACTGCTGCTGGTCGGTCTGCAGGGAAAGAAGCTTGATTATGAAAACATCAAGCCTTCGAACCTTGTTTTTCTTGTCGACTCATCGGGGTCAATGTCCGATTCAAACAAGCTGCCTCTTTTAAAGAAAGCTCTGGGGCTTCTTCTTGATGAGCTTTCTGCCCAGGACAGGGTGGCAATTGTGGCCTATGCCGGATCTTCCGGGCTTGTGCTTGATTCCACTCCTGCCAGGGAAAAAGACAAAATACTTGACGCCCTGGGCAGACTCAGTGCAGGCGGTTCAACGGCAGGCGCTGCGGGAATTGAACTTGCATATAATGTTGCCGTAGAAAATCTGATTAAAGACGGAAACAACAGGGTCATTCTCTGTACAGACGGCGATTTCAATGTAGGCGTATCTTCATCTTCAGACCTTGTCAGAATGATCGAAGAGAAAAGAAAAAATGACGTTTACCTGACAATCTGCGGTTTCGGAATGGGCAACTACAAGGACGGCCGGATGGAACAGATCAGCAATGCCGGAAACGGGAATTACTTCTATATTGATTCAATTAAGGAGGCCGAAAAGGTTTTCGTGAATGACATGAGAGCCAACATGTTCACCATCGCCAAGGATGTGAAGATCCAGATTGAATTCAACCCGGCTGTTGTAAAAGCCTACAGGCTGGTCGGTTATGAAAACAGGGTAATGACCGCCGAAGATTTCAACGATGACACCAAAGACGCTGGCGAACTCGGAGCCGGACACAAGGTAACAGCCCTTTACGAAATTATACCGGCAGGGACCGACTTTGATCTTCCGGACGTGGATGATCTTAAATATCAGAATGAAAAGGATACATCCGGGGACTTCGGCGACGAGATGCTCACCGTAAAATTCCGCTACAAACCGATCAAATCGGACCAGAGTATCCTTATGACAAGGACCTTCGATTACAATCCGGTGGAATTTGGACAGGCAGACGATAATCTCAAATTTGCTTCGGCTGTTGCAGGTTTCGGTATGCTTTTACGTGATTCCAGGTACAGGGGAGATCTGACATACAAAGAGCTGATCGACTTTACAAAGGACCTCCGCGGAGAAGATCCCGAAGGCTACCGAAATGAATTCTATCAGCTTGTGAAATCCGCCGAAAAACTGTAAGCACACCGCAACAAGATAAATACATTACAGCAGGGTGGACAAATTATGGGTTTTGGGTCTGTCCCCAAAACCCGAATTTTTATCCTTACCATCCATCTTCATCCGCGAAATCCGCAGTAAAAAAACCGGAGTGACGAATCATCATTGATGATTGTCCTCCGGTGTTTCTGTTTCCGGGTGTATCTGCTTTTGTCCCGGAACACTTTCGGGGCCGGTGTGTCCAGCCGTCCTGCCTGCTTTTTTATTTTATCAAGCAGGTATTCGTTCTTCTTTTTCTTTCCTGCCATATAAAGCTCCTGAAATAAAATTAAGGCGAAGCAGTTACTTGATCACTGCTGAGCCCCCTCCCGGCAACAGGGGTGGTCGATGCACGGCATCGAACCCGACGAATGCCGATTAATAGTATGTATAATATACCATCAAAAGAGGTTTTTATTCAAATGGCCGGCGCCTAGAAAGAGAATGAAGCCCCAGGCTGGATGGTGATTGAGTCCATTTCAAGCTGCAGCGAATCACCGTAAGGCGTTAAATCCGGGATCCAGCCGCTTATTTCCCGGATGGTAATGGTATCGTCGGAAGCGATGTCATACCCGCTGAAAATGTAGCGGTAAGGGTCTCCGCCGAAGGTTTTTCGGTAGTGCACATTCAGATAACAGAGGAAGCGCGGCGAGAAATACAATTCGGCTTTGGCAGAAGCGGTAAAGCCCGCCAGTATCGCATTGCCCGACATAAACCGGCAGATGGTGGAGTTTTATCAAGGTTGTTGCTAATCCGAATATTCCGCCTGCGCCGGGGGAAAGAGGCAGTCTTTCAAGCGGATTTATTACCCCGGCAAATTCAAGATTCAGGTAATTCATGCTGTATTCAAATGAGTATGTCGGGAGTGAAGCTCCGAGAAATACTGGGGCAAAGTATGTGCCCAGAAAAGGGCTGTTTCCGAATGAGGCGTCCTGCGGATTGTATTCGCCGTACTGGTATTCCGCCCAGTTGTTATGAAAGGACCCGCTGACCTGAAGAAAGGGCCAGGGCCTGTAGGATATTCCGGCTTCAATTTCGATAAGCAAGGGAGGGCTGTAGGTCCCCGCAGGGATGCCGCCAAGTACATAATCAATGCCGATGTCCGCAAACAGCCCAGGACCGTATTTGAATACGCAGCTGTACTCGGACTACTTTGATACTTCAATCAGTGTTTCGGCCGGAATGTTCACCGATTCTGAGCGATGTATCTTCCGATGTTATTCCCGAAAGCGAAAGTTCCATTTCCTTTACTATCGCGTTCATATTTTTTCTTTCGGTAAGCAGAAAGATGGTTGAACTTACAAGCTCATTGCAGACCAGTTCCTCGTAGACTGTTCCCGGGTTGTTTTTCTGTGATGTTTCGTCTGTTTCAATAAACGGAAGAACCGTAACCGGTGTCTTAAGGTAGATGTCTTTCGCCTTTTCCCGGTACTGTATCGACAGCGACCGGATCAAATCGACGATATTCTGTTTTATGTCTGCCGTTATTACGCTTTGTATTGAAATGAAAAGTACAAGGAAAATGATAATACGTTTTTTTCAGACCTGTTCATAATACTCTCCCGGCTGGAAAGGATCAGAGCTCAGTTTTTTATGCAGTTTATAACTATTATATCCCGGTAACTGTATTTATCATTAATTTTTATTATCTTTTAGAAACTTAACTGTGAAATTACCTTTTCCTGTGTATTTGCCAGTTCCAGGTATCTGGCTGCCATTTCTGAAAGTTCGGTGCTCTGGATGGATAGTTCTCTTAATGACACTGAAATTTCCTGGATATTTTCCAGCGTGATATTATTGCCGGAAGATACATTATTCATGGTTTCTCTTATCGCAGTCGATGATTCAGCAGCTTTTGCGATTCCCAGCTGTATTTCCCTGATGGAATTCATACTCTGTTTCAGATGATTGCTGATTACCGAGAAGGCTTCGTTTACATTGGAAAACCGGCTGTTGTTTACTTCTATCAGTTTCATGTTCTGGCTGGAATGTTCGACAACTCCCGATACGCCCGAGAGGGTCCCTTCAATTATCATGCGGATTTCCTCGGTGGCAGTTGATGATTTTTCAGCAAGGCTGCGGATTTCCTTGGCTACCACAGCAAAGGCTTTTCCCCGCTCTCCGGCACGGGCCGCCTGAATGGAAGCATTGATAGCAAGCACATTTGTATCGGTGGAAAAACTGTCGATTGTTGAAATGATATTCTTTATCCGGTCCATATCCTTCTGCAGCTCATTAAGCTGTTCATCTGTTTTACGGAAAGAGCTGCCGAGTTCATGGAATGATTTCAGGCTGTCTGAAACCTGCTGCAGGCCTTTTCCGGCTTCTGTGTTCATGTTTTCAACTGCGTTTGTATAACTGGTGATAATACCGGATATATTTGTAATTACATCGTCAAGTGACCGGACGCTCGAATCAGCATCGTTGAGTTTCCGGTTCTGTTCAGTTGTTCCCTCTTCGATATGATTCATGCTTCTTACTATCTGCTCATCGGCCCTGGCCGATTCTTCCGCCGATGCGGCAAGGCTTGTGCTGTTTTTCTGCAGTATTGAAATATTATTTGAAACATTCAGTATAATTTCACGCAGACTGAGCGGTTCCGAATTGAAAATGGTTACGGCTACTCCGGCATCCACTACTTCATTTATAACGGGAACAAGATTTCTGTCGAATACCGTTGTACAAATCCCATCTGTGTTTTCCGAAGCGGATTTTCTTATAAAAGGTTCCATCGCTTCTCTTGAGGCAAAGATGTTCCAGTCCTTGAATGCTTCAATTATTTCAACCTCTGCGCCGGGTTTTTCCAGTGCCTTTTTGGCCTCAGCTGCTCCTTTTGCCGCCATTGTGAAAAATGTTCCCAGTGTAGGCATAATTACGGCAATTTTCCATTTTCTGCCGCTTTTATTCGGTTCGGGGATTACCAGCGCAGACAGTTCCTGGTCGGTAAGAATGCTTTCGTTTTTTGTTTTGTCCCAGTATTGATGATAATTTTCTCTGGTAAGGATAAGTGGATCCATATATGTTTTATACGATACCGGTCTCCATGCGGCTTCAAGCGCATTGTACAGATTCATTATGGAATTATAGGACTGGGCAAAGAAATTTTCCGCAAGCAGGCATTTCACTGTATCCCTTTCAAGAAGTCCGATGTTCTGTTCGGTAATATCATGAGTAAAAATAGAAACCGAATCTATCCTGCCTGTTTTTTTCAGCCACTGTTCAACAGTAAGTGAAGAGACCCCTTCGGTAATATAAACGGCCGAAATTGTGCCGTATTCCGCAAATTGTTTTTCAAGCACTTCCGGGGTATACTCTTCGTTTCCCCGGTTGGTGGCAATCGGCAGGATTTTCACCTTTGATGAATGCTGCTGGATATAACTGATGCAGCCCTTTGCCCTCAGTGTATGAAGGACCTGACTGAAAAACGGAATAATAATCAGAAGAGTCCCGCCTTCCGGCAGATTCCTGATTATCTGTTCACCCATAAGGATGCCTTCGTGGAAATTGTTTCCGCCCGTGAAGCTGATTCTTTTAAGAGGTGTTGCAGTAACTGCATTTAGTTCTTCCATGCTCTGATCAATGAGAATTCCGGCACGGGATCCGGTTGCAGCTTTGCCTATGTATTTATTTCTGAAGTATGATTCTTCCTTTATTTCAGATGTAAGGTTGCCTGATGATATCTTGATCAGGCTGTTGAGAAATGCGTCAATGGACTGCTCCAGCGCAAGATCGTATTCCCTGTTCTTTTTCGAAAGTCTGCCCCGGCATAAGCTGAATATAACCGGAAAAACAGCTGCCCAAAGTCCGGTAATCAGCATAATGTGCAGAACAGAAAGAAATATTCCTGAGCTGAACACTTCTGCAACCGGAAACAGCGACAGAACAATCTGCATAACAACAAGCAATGCCAGTAAAAAATAACTGTATAACTGTTTGTTTTTCATTCTTATTTAAATTCTAACAGTATATCAAATCAAATCAAGAGGATTTATTTAAAATTCAGGATTTTGGACAGGAAATATCTGTCAGTTCAGTAAAAATTCCTGCCAGCGATAGTCATCATAGATAAAATATCCGTAATTCCCCGGAGTGGTTTCCACGTCCGGTTCGTCTGATGTGTTTGTATATTTAAAGTACTGCGCGTCGAAATCGGCATTTTTCACCGATGATACGCCCGAAGGATACGGATCTTCGGTTTCTGCACTCCAGTAGACTGCATTCTGAGGGCTGTGTTCATCGCTTCTTTTTATATATATCCTGTATTTTACACCGCTTTCCAGCATGGATACTGAATCGGTATAAAAATAAATCCACTTCGATGCGCCGGCTAATGATGACAGATCTTCGGTCTTTTCCCATAAAATTTCCGCGCCGTTGTTGTTTTTCGGTTCAATGGTTATAGTCCCGCTCGGCATGTCTGCGCTGAAACTCAATTTAACTCCGATCCTTGGTATCATCGGAGGCGGTTCCTTGGATTTCGCCGCGGAAGCGCAGGAGAATGAGATGAGCAGAACCGTGATCATCAATAAAGCGAAGATTTTGTCTTTTTCCATTTTTGCCCTCTTTTCAGTATTTCAACTTACTCTGTCAATATATCTGCCTTAATTATAAATCAATTCAGAATTCCTTTTTATTTAATTCTGCTGAACGGGTTATAATTCAAACTCCAGCATGCTGTCCGGGATTCTCCCCCGGGGGTATGTTACAAGTGCATCAAATATCCGGGCAGGGTATGCGGCGGTATCCGCTCTGCCGAATGACATTTTTATTTTCTGTTCGGAAAAAAGCGGGGCCTTGAGCGGCAGAAAACTCATCCGGTTTTCTGCCAGGTTTACAAGCATTGCGCAAAGGTCCTTTCCCTTTTTTTTAAGCAGATCGATATGGTAGGTATCAGTATCAAAAAACCTGTCTTTAAAATCGCCCTGAGCCGGAAAGAATGCGGCGCAAAAAATATCATATCCGGATTCTTCAAGCATTCCGGCCAGCCTTTTAACAGGTGCCCCAAGGGCATGTTGTTTCTGGGCGTGGTACATTCCGACATTGAGTACAGCATGGTCAGTATTTGCGGCTGCTCTGTTAATCATCTCATACATGCATTTCTCGCGGAATTCATCGGAACCGGTGTTCCGGTATTCAATGCTGTAAAGTTCATTCTCAAACAGATCATGAAATATCCCGTACCACCTGCTTCCCATCGATTCGGAAAGATCTTCTTTTTCATTAATGATAAAATTCAGGTTTTTTTTGATTTGAGCAGGATAATTCTCATCAAAAAAATCGATTTTGCATATTTTCAGTATTTCATAGGACAGTTCTGTCAGTCCGGAAAGGATCTTTACGGTTTTTGAGAGCGCTTCGGGCCAGTGGTTCATATCGATGCCTGAATAATGTATCCGTTCGTTTTTATCAAGCTGCAGATTGAATTCCTTTAGTCCTTCAATAATGTAATTTTCCATAAAACGGAGGGCCGTCGGAATTTCATCAATGTTTCCCTGGATATACTCATCTATTACATATCCGTAAGCATTAGGCATTTCATTCATAAACAGGCGTGTTCCGTTTTCATATGCGGTTTTCAGATATTCAACTATGAACTCCTGGTGCTGCTGTACATAATGAGTTTCTCCGAAAATGGTTATATCCTTTCCCCGGGAGTACTCCGCAAAGGCCCCGGCTGTATTTTCCGGGCCGAATACGGCGTCACTGATCAGTATTTCAGACAGCCTTTCTTCAGAAACAAATGATATGCATGAAAAAAGGTTAAATATTAAACAAATGATTACCATTTTTGCCTTCATATGAAGAAAATTATAATTTCCCGGGCTTTGATACAAGCATTTTGTTTCCATTTAACCGTTTTATTTGATATATTAGTAACCTGGTACCTGTTTGATTGTAAATATAACAGGTAAAAAGCCTATGGAATGGCGAATAATTCTTCTTTTTATACTAAATAGTCTTTTTTATTTTTGAATTATATGGGATAATATCGGCATCTGTTATGGTTGTTTTTTATAGATGTGATTTTAGCAGACTGCCGGCAGAAAGGCGGTTTTTATGAATCATTCATATATTGATCCTGAACAATGCAAAGGCTGCGGAGTATGTGTTGCGGCATGTCCTAATGGCTGTCTCTCAATTCAGGACCGGATTAATCATTTGGGATATCAGTACGCAGCATTCACAAATCTGAAATGCACAGCCTGCGGTATCTGTTATTATGTCTGCCCCGAGCCTGGAGCAGTTACGGTTTACAAAAAACTAAAAGAAATAAAGGAACCCGTAAAATGACAATTGCCAAGCAATTAATGAAAGGTAATGACGCAGTAGTCTACGGCGCGCTTATGGGCGGTGCCAGCCATTTTTTCGGTTATCCGATTACTCCTGCTTCCGAGATTGCTCACACGGCATCGGATCTTTTCAGGGCCACCGGCAGAAGTTTTCTTCAGGCTGAATCGGAAGTAAGCGTAATAAACATGCTTTACGGAGCCGCCGCCGCCGGAGCAAGGGCTATTACGGCGTCATCAGGACCCGGAGTGGCTTTGATGTCCGAAGGGCTTGCATATATGGCCGGAGCGGAGCTTCCGGGCGTGATAGTTGATGTTCAGCGGGCAGGTCCGGGTCTTGGGAATATCTGGCCCGAGCAGGCGGACTATAATATGGTCGTTAAAGGCGGAGGAAACGGAAATTACAAAAATATTGTTCTGGCTCCTTATTCCGCGCAGGAGATGTGCGATCTTACCCAGCTCTCTTTTGATCTGGCTGACAAATACAGGATGGTTGTTTTCATTCTTGCCGACGCCTATGTAGGCCAGATGATGGAACCGGTGGAAATCCCTTCCGATTTCAGGGAAAACATGAGAAAAAACTGGGCTGTATACGGGGATGACGAAAGCAGGGAAAATGAGTGCAGTTTTAGCCACCATGCCTATTGGAACAGAATGATGTCAAAGATAATATGATCGCTATGATAAGCAAGGCTTGCTTTGATAACGGCCCCCTGACCATCCGGCAACAGGGCCCGGGCAGCAGAACCAAGTTCCACATTAAAGCTATGGGGATCAGTTGCATCCGTAAAAATGAGTTCAATATCAGTCCATGTGACCGGGCTGTTCATCCAGCCTTT
>CAZKOK010000046.1:0-12985 GCA_964554355.1 uncultured Spirochaetia bacterium
TCTGTGGTATGATCTGCAGGCATACCGGTAAGGCTTTTCCTGACTACTGATAACTTTGCAATGAATTTATTGACAGCCTGGGGCTCTGTGCTTAAAAGCTTCTGGGTTTCCTGCGGGTAACGCTTAAGAATTTCTTCAAAATCAGCCCCCACCTTTTCCTGTGTTTCTTCGCCGTCAGCAAGCGCCTTTGCGTCCCTGTAATTGGCTGAAAGACTTTCATATTCATTTTCAAGTATCCGGTTCCGCTGTTCATAAACCGTTTCAAGGAACTCAAGCTCGACATCAAGATACAGACTGTCAGTATCGATCCTCAGGTTTTCAGCACCGGCAGACAATTCTTCTATTGAATTTATACTTCCCGGAATTACCTGATTATCGCCTGAGTAGGGAGAAAACTCTTTTCCGCGCAGAAGATCCAGGCTGTTTTCAATCTGGTTAAAATACTCACCAATCGCTTCCCTGAGCTGCACGAGTTTTTCGCCGCTGTAGACCGGATAAACAGAGCTTACAGTCATATTCTGATATCCTTCGATCCCGGATTCCCGTGCTTTTCTGTCTGAAATATTTGCCGTTGCGTCACGGTAAATATCCTTCAGTTCACTCAGACCCTGGGCAAGTGTTTCGTCAAGAGCATCAGCATATCTCATTTTGAAATCACGTTCGAGCTGATATTCATAATCTTTTGAATTTTCCTTGATCTGCGAAATCTGCTTTTGTATTACCTCAATTCTGATGGCCTGTCCGCCAAGCACCGTGCTGGTTACAAGATAAGGGCTGTTTTTGATGTCATTAACAATAATTGTCCCCTGTCTGTCCAGATCATTCAGCCCCGCGAGACTTTCCTGATATATCTGTCTGGAATTAAAGTTGTATTCAACACTTACTTCCGGTATGCCTTCGTAGGAAATCTGCCTTGTGCTTACAATGCCGGTTGTTCTTGCATCAACTTCAATCCTGGTCTTATATTCATTCATTTTCTGTTCTATATAGTCCGCACGGGCAACAGCAGATTCATCGACAAGTGCAGAGCGCTGGGCAAACAGATAATCCTCCGCTTCCTGAATGCTTCCGGAAAGCTGGTTCTGAAGCTGCCGTGTTTTTGTCAGGACCTGCTTGTAATCATTATCATCAAGGACATACTTCTCATTTGAATTGAATATTTCAAGTATTGATCCTGTTTCTTTATAAAGTTCTTCCATTTTTTCAGAAACAGTAGTTGCAAGGTCATCACTCTCACCGGCATACTGGACCAGCACGGGTTCTGTACCTTCCAGCGTATCATCGAGATAGGTTGATATCCGGCCTGATATGGACTTTGCCGTCACAAGGTCCTTTTTCGCATTATTATATTCTTCATAAACGGGATTATAGCGTGAATAGGCCGCATTAAGCTGGAAGGCTGTTTCAATTCTATTCCTTACGTCTTCAACGCCTGCAAGGTATTTTTCAGCCTCTGCCCTGACATTTTCGATACCCTGAACATTGCCCGAAACAGCTGTTGAGACCAGATAATCGCCGGCTTTCTCATCAAGCGACACCTGCACAAGATCTATATAATTGACAACTCCATCAAGCTTTTCTTCAACAGAATCAATAATATTTCTGCTTTTCTGCGGATAATCAGCCTTAAGTTCTCTTTCTCCGCTGTTATCAAGAGTCCTGGACTCCTGATAACTTTCAGTATTTAAATTATTCAGGGCATCATCATACAGGTTTTTCTGGACATCAAATTTCAGGAATGATTTCCGGTAGAATTCTTGAGTAAGGAGTTCCATGCGTTTCAGATCAATATTGAATATGGCCGAATCCACATATTCTTCAGTATTCCGCAGATTCCGCTCCAGTGCAGAAAGATCCTGTCTTTCTGAAATGAATTTTTGATCTTTCGTAATATAAGTCGGAAGACTGTCATTTGTTTCTGAAAGCTCTGTAATCTGAGCTGCAAGTGAATCCGTCTGATCTGCAGCATTTTTATAAACCGTTTTACTTGAGTCGGAATAGGTAATGGATATTGTCCCGCCTTCAAGATCAGGTTCATTTACTGTAGTTACGATATTTATCCTTGAATCAGCAAGACGAACTGTTTCAAGAATGGAATTATAAACAATATTAAGCTGTTCCGTATCAAAATTAAGTATGATGGAAGCAAATTCGGCTTCATTGGCATGATTGGTATTAATATAAGCTGCAAGGCTTTCAGCCGCAGCTTTCTGTATTTCAAGTGCTTCGCTTGTATCGTATCCGGCAGAAGCCAGAGTATTCAGTGTCTGTTCCCGGTTATTCCAGAATTCTTCATATTCGCCTGTCAGGGTGAGCTCCTGTACAAGCAGCTCTCTCAGTTTCTGAATATCATCCCTGCCGGCGGCAAGATTCACCTGTGCCTGCCTTTCATCCAGCAGATCATACTGCTCTGCCAGGGAAATCTGAAGACCGGCATATTCCTGAAGCGTCTGTGCATAAAGGTAATTTGACATGACAATACCTGAAACAGGCCTGTTTGCAATAAGGCTGTTCCCGATCTCTACAAGATCACCGTCAGAATCAATAAAAAGATATTTCTGCCAGGATTCCAGAGCAGACATTATGTAGCCGGCCATTTTAGAGACTTCACTATAAGCAATATCTGACTGCTGGTAGTTGTCCACGGCAAATGCCCGTTCAGCGCTGTCCAGTATGCTTGATGCCCTGTATTTAAGTATGTTAAGAACAGGTTCTGCAATATCAAGCCACTGGTCGGAATACACGGTTGAAAGCCCTTCATTCGTTGATACAGGTATCCCGTCTGCACTTTTTGTATCCGGGTTTCTGCCATTAATCATGAAATCAAGAAACCTGAAAAAATAGATATCCTTATCGGTTCCGTATTCATCAACAACATTGCGTTCAATCTCTCTTATACCGGCTCCTCCGGCATGAACCTGCATCCGGACCGCATTAATTTCATCAATTCCGGAGAGAAGATCAAGAAGGGGATCTTTTATCTGATCAACACTGTACTTGTCAAAATTGTCTCTGAATGAATTGTATTTGGGCAGTGTTTTACTGATGAGCCCTTCCAGTATTCCCTGCTGAAAACGCAGGCTGCTCAGCGACGTATCCACGTCCTGTACAATGCTGTCCGGGAATTCCGATTCATCAAAAACATCCCTGTTTAGGGAAAATCCGCTGACATATTTCGCTGCTGCTTGCGTGTACTGTTTCTGCTCAAGAAGGGCAAGGGCTTCATTCATGAGCTGACTCATTTTCTTGCCGTTGGCAATACCTCCGGCAATACGCCTGGCCTGTGTGATGAAATTCCTGGCTTCTTCGGGAGGGATCGGCTTCAGTTCGGTCATTTGAAGGATAATTTCATAAAGATTTGTCAGATCATCATCGGTGATATTTTCCTGACCCTTGTTGAGAATATCCGTAAACTGATTGACAAGTTCTGTATACTTCTCTTCAATTTTTATGATTTCACTGCTTTCCCTGATAAACCAGAGATCAAACTCTTCATTGTTGGCTTCATATCTCTGGACAATGATATCCATTGCCCCTGAATAGTCGCCTTCGTCGATAAGATCGCGAATTTGAGACTTTGTCCTTTCGCGC
The DNA here is from genome assembly GCA_964554355.1 of uncultured Spirochaetia bacterium. Classification (GTDB taxonomy): domain Bacteria; phylum Spirochaetota; class Spirochaetia; order CAZKOK01; family CAZKOK01; genus CAZKOK01. The sequence continues at coordinate 3,592 of CAZKOK010000046.1, forward strand.
TCACCGATCGCAAAAAGAGGCACGGAAAAGAGGAAAAACAATATAAATGTCAAAAGCCCGAAAACAGTCCTTTTCATAAAAAATCACAGGTTCCCAGTTCTATTTATCGGCAATATTCCAAACTCACTGAGAAGGGCCTTGAATAATAATGCTCCTTTTTTCCCTCCCTTCAGGATAACAGTATAAAAGCCGGAAAACCGGTAAATCAACGGTTTTACGGCTTTTGTCTTTATTATTAATATACTACACTGTGCCCCGTTTTTAGTCATTGCGGAAAATTAAAATGTACATTGTATTTTACACTGAATTACTATCATGATATAGTAAATGGGGGCCGTAAATAAATAGAAATAATGCCTTTTATGTATTATATTGGATATTAGATGAAGCGCACAATAATATTATTTTTCCTTGTTTTTCTCGTAATAATCCCTGCTTGTGCCGAGTTTTCAACATATTATTACTGGTACACCGAGTTTTTCAATAATTCCTTTTTTTCAGATGAAAAAACAGCAACAACCGCGCTTCCTATCCATGAGAAACCCGGTGCAGGAAAAATTGAAGCCATGGGAACAGCCTACACCGCATCCATAGAAGACGGCGGAGTCCTGCAGTCAAATCCGTCCGCGACATCGCTTCTTGATCATACCGAACTGACTTTTACCCATTCCAACTGGATTGCCGATTCCAGCGTTGAACAGGCTTATTATACAACACGCTTTGACGATTTCGGCTTCGGTTTCAGGGGCCAGATGATTTATTCAAATTTCATCAGGAATTCCGATTTCTCGGAAGCCGATGCATACGGAACAATTGCCGAAGGTGTCGTTACGGCAAATGCTTCCTTTAATCTTTTTTCAAGTTATTCATTCAAGGGACTCGCCGTAGGCGCAAATATCAAGCTTGCATTCCGGAATATTCCTGAAGAAATAGCAGCTGACCAGTCGGCTCTTGCCATTATGGGCGATATCGGCCTGCTTACAAGGTTCAATCTTTTCAAGTTTTTCCAGTCCCGCGAACCGAATTTCGCTGTCGGCCTGGCTGCCAAAAACCTCGGACCTCCTGTCAGGGCCAATCCGTTTGTTCCGGATGTGACAGATCCTCTGCCCTCGGAAATTTCAGCAGGGGTATCATATTCGCCGATAAAACCTCTTACCGTAAATCTTGATTTCAACCTTCCGTTTTTTCTGGGATCGGATCTTCCTCCGAAAAAACCTGATCTGTCACTGGGCGCAGATCTTCAGTTTGCCCCGTTCCTGTCTCTCCAGGCCGGACTGCGTTACGAGGGCGGGAATTTCCGTATTTCGCTTGGCACAGGTGTTGATGTAAATGATCTTGCAATAAATGTAAATTATACGCATGATTTTACGACAAGAAACTATTCCCAGGAACTGCTTGACCGGATCAGCATTCAGGCATCAATAAATCTGGGCGACCGCGGCAGGAAAGCCCTTCAGGAAAAAGTTGATGAAGAGTTTCTTGCCGGATACAAGGCATACCAGGCAGGAGCATACTCTGAAGCCATAGAGCACTTCCGCAAAGCGCTTGAACTCGATCCGTCATTTGATATTGCCCAAAGATACCTGGTTACTGTACAGAATCTTCTTGATGCAAGCGATAACCTGCTGAAAGCCGGACAGACGTTCTTCGGCGATCCCGATGCGGGAAATTCTTCCGCTTCAGATGCCGGAAACGAAGATTCGGAAACAACATCAGAATAATATTATTTCCGGATAATACCCGCCAGAATTATTCCAAAAATCAGATAAACATAAGAAGCAGCACTGTACTATCCTTATCGATTTCCTTTTTTTCGCATAATTCCAGAATATGACAGATATTCTCTGCGTTCAGCTCTGAGTCCAGAGCTTTTCTGATTGTTTTTTCCGGCATGATTTTATTCATCAGTATCTCTTTAAGGCAGTTTTTGTGTTCATCCGGAATAAGAGCTGCGCCGGACCTTGCTGAAGCGATTTTCTCTGCAGCAGTTTTGCAGTCAGATCCATCCGTTTCATTGAGTAGTCTTTGAAGTTCCCTGATGAAGGAAACATTTTCATAATTAAGGGAGTCAGCCTTTGTCCGAAGCTCCAGTCTTTTCCGTATCGCCGGTACAGTTTTTCTGTATCTTGACTTAAGGTAATAATTAAGAATACTTCCGGCAATAATTCCGCCCAGAAATTCATCGGCAAGAGGGATCGGATCAGGAATCAAAAATTCCATAAGAAGGAACACTGCCAGTGCTGATAATAATGAAAAAAGAAATCTTGGAATAAGCTTAAGATCATCAATCCATGCCCGGGAAGCATCATCCGCATACCCGTACAGATCATTTTTCAACGAATTAATGGCTTCAGCTGATATCCTGTCACTGTAATTTATGACAATCTCCGTTTCTGTTTTCTGATTAATTATATTTTTCGGGTTCATCAGCGGTTTAAGGAAATATTCTTTTTCATCAGTTCTTTTGATATGATATATATTGATTCTTTTCTTTTCCATTTTCCTAAAAAACTCCTGCTATTCAGAATTGTGAAATCAGTTTCTGCACAATTTTAAATGAAGTTATAAAACCAAGTATGAAAGTCAAAAGAAAAATAACAAGGGAAATATAAAGGTCAGCTGCGGCAAGTTTTGGAATAAAGACTGCAGTGCTGGCGCTTATGATTACAGTAACTCCAGGATACAGATAACGCCATTTTTTTTCTATGAATGAAAGTCTACCGAACTCCCTGACAACACCTGCGCTTACAGCCGCATAGATGGCAAGCGGCTTTACCTGATATTCATATACGGAAACAGCATATTTGAGACCGGAAGTAAGTACCCGTAAAAATACAATAAGGCAGACTGAAAGAAAGACAATAAAAATACCCGAATAAATCATATCAGACTTCCGTTCACTGCCGTGCTTATCCGGTTCCAGAATAACAATAAGCGAAAGATAGAAATAAAAAAACCCGAGTGAAATCAGCGAAAACGAATTCGCGAAAATCCCTGCAGCAAACAAAATGAGGCAGATTAAAGAGTATTTTGCTATAAACAGCGGCAGTTTACTTTTCATTTTTCTTTCCGAAGATATAGGTTATTCCGAATAACTCGGCATACTCAACCACACTCATTCCCAGAGAGTCCTTTATATTAATATCAGCACCGCGGGCAATCAGCTTTTCGGCTATGGCTTCCGCTTTGCTTCCGACAGCAAGAATCAGGGCCGTCTGGCTGTTTTTATTCTTCAGGTTTATATCGGCGCCTGCATCAAGAAGACAGTCACACAGCGCTTCATTTTTATCAGAGCATGCATCCATCAAAGGAGTATTCCCCCTGTCCGCTGAAACGGCATTTACGTCGGAGCCCTGCGCAAGCAGAAATTCCACTACCGAAAGGTGTCGGTTGCGCACAGCATGAGACAGAAGGGAAACACCCTTGCTGTCATGCATATTGACAGACATTCCGGCCTGGACAAAATATTCACATGCCCTGACCGAACCGTCGTCAGCCATTTTGAAAAAACTGTCCTCGGAAAAAGATATGCCCTGATTTTTGAGTTTGATTATTGCCTTGTCTGTTTTTTCCTGCTTCTGCCATTCGGAAAGCAGCTCAGTGTAATATTCTTTCAGCTCCCCAAGGGAGTTTATCCGGTCAAGTTGTCCAAGCACCGGATGAATTTTCATCCCGTTCTGCATGTAAATTACCGCACGCCGGCCCTCCGCCTGAAAATATCCGCAGAGAAAACTGACGCCCGGATTCTGTCCATACTCGCTTTCAGTCGGTATAAACAGCATATGAGAAAAATCTACTGTAAATCTCCCGATTTCAGATTCAAGATCAGCGGTAAATTTGCACAATTCAGCCGGAATACCCAGAGATTCAAATATATTCAGAATAGGAACAAGTTCCTGTTCTCTTGTCCCTGTGTAGACAACAAGTACATTCATCTATTATGAGATTATAATAGATTATAATGATCTGCAACACAATCTGCCTCAAAGCTTCCGGTTTTTATGCCGGCGCTTAATCGCGGATTATTCTGTTTACAGGTATGAGTGATGAAACATTAATCTGAAAAACATCGAACTCCTTTTCCACCCGGCCCTGTATTACAAAAATATACCCCCGGCACAGCTGTTCTGCCATTGCCGAATAGGCCTTTGGGAAAAGCACTGTCTCGAAAAGTGAATATTCATCTTCGAAGCTGACAAAACTCATTGCATCTTTTTTTCCTGTAAGCACTTCCTTTTCGGTGACTATCATTCCAAGCAGGGAAAAATCTTCGTTCTCATGTTCGGCTATTGAACGTGAATCGCCAAGCTTAAGGTTTCTGCCGGCACAGACTTTTCTGGCACGCGAAAGAAAAATGGAGGCGGGATGGCGCGAATAAATAATTCCCATAGAGCTTACTTCGTCCAGGAGTTTTACCGGCCCGGGATAATCATTTATTTCGGGAGGCACGGGGGCCGCATCGAAAAGATAGCAATCGTCATTGCGGTGATAATAAAGCCAGAACAGCTGCGGCCGGTTGTATTTTCCGGAAATCGAGTCAAGACAGCCGGACCGCACAAGCACGCGCAGGTCCGGCTGGTTAAGACTTACCCTGCGGAAAAGGTCCCCGCTGCTTTTATAGGGACCGTTCTGTTCCCTTTCAAGAATTATCTGCTCCACTGCTGTCCGGCTGATTTCCTTAAGCTGGCTGAACCCGATGCGCATCGCTCCGTCCTCACAGCTGTACAGATACCGGCTTTTGTTTATGTCGGGCCCCAGAACATCGAAACCCATGCGCCGTACCGCATTGACGTAAACCTGCCTGGAATAAAAGCCCCCGCCGTTGTTTATTACCGAAACCATAAACTCGAGGGGATAAAAACGCTTCATCCAGGCCAGTTTGTACGAAACAAGGGCGTAGGAAGCGCTGTGCGCCTTGCAGAAAGAATAACCCGTAAAGGAGAGGATCCCCTTCCACAGTTCATCAAGAACATGTCGATGGACCCCTCGCTCTTCTCCTTTTTTGAAGAAGAGATCCTGAATCTCGTCCATTCTGGTTTCCCGGTCCTTTTTGGAAAGTATTTTGCGCAGCCTGTCCGCTTCGGAAGGAGAAAACCCGCAGAGGGCAATTGCTATTCTGCTTACATCCTCCTGATATACCATTATCCCGTAAGTCTCGCGCAGTGTCTTTTCCACTGCAGGGTGAAGGGCCATACAGCGGCCGCCGTGAAGCCGGCGCACAAATTCATTTATGTACCGGTTGGCTGCCGGACGAATAATTGATGAGGCAATTACAAGATGTTCATAATCACCGGTCCCCATCTTTTTTAAAAGCTGCCTGGTGGCCGGGGATTCAACATAAAAAATACCCAGGGTATCGCCCTTCTCAATCTGCTCTCTTGTGGCAGGATCATCAAGCGGACAGAAAGATTCCCATTCAATGTTTTTACCGTACCCGCTATTGACCATGTTTATCGTGTCCCGCAGGACCCCGAGTGAACGGTTGCCCAGAACATCAATCTTTACAAGACCGGCATCCTCGGTCGCGTCTTTTTCCCAGGCAATGACCCTGAGTCCGCAATCCGCTGTCTGAATGTGTGAATAGTCAGTTATCGGTCCGGGCGTTATCACAACCCCTCCCGGATGGGTCCCGATGTGGCGGGGCATTCCCCTGAGCCTCAAGGCAGCGCGGCTTATGTAATCGGGCAGCTCCTGGCGGCCGACCCGCCATTCGCGCATCATGCGTCCGATCTCGTCTTCCTCAATGCCGAAAGCCTTGGCCGGCTCCCTGATGCAGGAACGCGGACCGAAAGCAACATGGTCGGCAACCATTGCGGAAGAACCCGGATATGCCGAGAAAATATATTCAAATGCTTCGCTTCTCTCGTCCCAGGGAAAATCGACATCGATATCGGGAGGGTCCTTTCTGCCCATATTCAGAAAACGCTCGAAAAAGAGATTGTACCTGATCGGATCGACATGGGTTATGCCCAGCAGGTAGGAGACTATGCTTGCGGCCGAACTTCCCCTGCCGCAGGTACGCATGCTTCTTTTCACGATATCGTGGACCACAAGGAAATAACCGGCAAAGCCTTTTTTCCTGATGATATCAAGCTCATAGGAAAGACGGTCGGAGATTTTTTTTGTAAGGCGTCCGTAGCGGCGGGCGACCCCGTCCAGACAAAGCTGACTGAGCCGCGCATATTCGGCCCGGCGGTCCATGCCCTGAAACGACGGGAAAATAAAGCTTTTGTGAATAAAACGCCTGGAATCGCAGTTTTCAAGAATTTCAGCAGTGTTCTCCAGCGCTTCCGGCATCGCGGAAAAATAGTTTTCCATCTCACCGGCTTCGGCAAAGCACGACCCGAAATCAGTCATGGACCGGGGCGGAAGGTCCTTTACCCGGCAGCAGAGACGTATCGCCTGAAGCAGGCGGTAAAGCTTCCAGTCGTCTTTATCCGAAAAAACGACATTGGAGAAAGCCGCGCAGGGAAATCCGTTTTCCCGCGCCCAGCGGGCAAACGAACGGAAGGGATGCTGACAGCGCAGCCCGGCATAAAGTTCCGTGTATCCGGCAGAGCGCAGACGCAGAAGCGTCCCGCGGTTTGCAGACACGATATAACTGTCGGGAATTATGCTGCCGCACAAAAGATCAAGCGGGTCAGTACGTCTGTCTTCGCTGATGCCGCATTTCTCCTCTTCCCGTTCGGCATCGAGTATCCGGGAAAGGACAACGTTAAGCTCCCCGTACCCTGCCCGGCTGCGCGGATAGACCGTACAGAGAATCCTGCCGTCGGAAGCAATGTCCGCTCCGCTTACAGGTTTTATTCCGTTTTTTTCGGCCGCATTGATAAAGCGGACCATGCCGTAGAAATTGTTTATGTCGCAGAGGGCCGCAGTGTCCGCACCCGCTTCCGCCGCCCTGCGGCAGATTTCCTCCGGCGGAATCAAGCCCCTGAGCAGGGAAAAATATGACCTGTAATGCGCATGGCTTATGTTATTGAAACCCTTCATAACGGCAAACTACTTAACATCAGTATAGTAGTTTTATGCTTTGCCGTCAATCGGCATTATGTTATTCCTTCAAACAAAAAATCATTCCCGCGAAAGCGGGAACCCATTACGGCCGGACACATACGAAGAAATTAAACTACCGATAAGACTGAGGTAAAATATGTGGCCGTACCGATGTAATGGCGGGTAAAAATATGGGGAAGAATTTAAGATAATATTTATAAAAAACCTTAAATTCACCCTTCTGCGTATACCCGTTATTTATTCGGTCAGGCTACGTACCGATACCCGAACTTTATCGGTAGTTTTCCTTCTGTATGCCGCATTGTTATTATATTTGGAAATATGCTATTATCATCTTATGAAAACACCCGACCTGCCTGCCGGTTTTGTTATCGAAAATGACTGTCTGCCCAGAAGAATCAGCGCAAAAGGAGACAGAGCCGTTTTATGCATTCACGGGTATACTTCGTATCCGGCCATATATGATCCGCTGGTTCCGAAGCTTGAAAAGGCAGGTTTTTCGGTGTCGGTGCCGAGGTTGCCGGGACACGGGACCACGGGGAAGGATTTTCTGAGGTCGGGGGCAAGGGACTGGATCCGGACCTGCATTGATGAATATATCAATCTGAAAAGCGAATATTCAGAAGTCCATGTCCTGGGACAGTCGATGGGCGGTCTTCTCTGCCTGATACTCGGCGGGATGTTCAAGCCGGCAAGCATAACTCTCTTAAGCCCTGCCATATCCGTAACCAACAGCCTGATAAAAATCACTCCTGTTGCCCGGCTTTTTATCAAACGATACGCAGCGGAATTTGAAGACAACTGGGTCAGGCCGTACCTGGAACGGATAAAAAAGGAATACTGGGACTGGCGTTGGATCGCCCCGGCGGCTGAACTATACAAGCTGATTAAAAAAGCGAAAAAGAGCCTTAAGAATATAACGTCTCCCCTTTTCTGCATCATGGCCGGAAAGGATGACAGCGTAAAGCCCAAAGCCGGTCAGATGATATTGGACGGAATAAAGAGTGAAGTGAAAAAAATGATTACTTTGGAAAATTCAGTTCATAATCTGATGATGGGCGAATGCCTGGAAGAAGTTATTGGCGAAGTCAGCGGCTGGCTTCAGTCCTTTTCTTCTGACTGATCGCGGTATATTTCTATCATCTTTTTAAAAGGCGAATCGGGTTTTTTAAGTTCCTTTGACCCCCTGGTAATCTTGCACAGACTTAATCCCAGTTCCTTTGAAATACTGCGCTGACTCATCCCTTCGTCAATCAGCTGGACAAGCGCCCAGCGCTTGCTTATTTCATCAAGTTCATATTCGGTAAGCAGGCTGGTTAAAAAACCGTGTATCAGTTCAGTATCATTGCAGACAGACAAGACTTCGGATATCTGCCATACAGGATCTTCTTTTTCATTCATGGATATACTATATCAATAAATGAGTGAAAAAAAAAGACTCAAACCAGAAATGCTCACGCTACGACGCTACGGTCGTATTAATTATTGAAAAATTTAGTAGCTTCCGTGCAATATTATATTCTCACGGAAGTTATTGAAGTTTTCTTGAATCATCCCACTCGTCGCGACGTCGCGTGATTTATTTAAACAGGTTTTTCGAGTTTTACATTTCTCTGCGCATCAATAATAAAAGAGATCAATTCAGACAATTCCAGTCCTGCCCTTTCGGACCCGTCGCGGATTTCCTCCCGGCTGACCTGGGCGGCGAAGGCGGGGGTTTTGAGTTTCTTGTTTACTGATTTTGCGCTCATGCCTTCGTAGGCTTCGGGGCGGACCAGTGAGACAGCGTGCACGAAACCGGAAAGCTCATCGACTGCATAAATCATATGATCAAGCCGGCTTACGGGGTCGACTCCGAAATAGGCAGGAGAATGCGAAGCGATCGCCCGGATTACATCGGGATCGGTATTTTCATTTTCCAGATGCTCTATTATTTTTCTGCAGTGCTGATCGGGCCACTGGTCCCAGTCCGCATCATGCAGGATGCCTGCAGCCTTCCATTTAAGCGCCTCATCTTCCGGAAGCCCCTCTTTCTGAAGCGCCCACTGATAAAGCACTTCCCCGACCTGTATCATGTGCAGCTGCAGCTTTTCATTTTTAACCCAGTCCTTCATCAGGGCCTTAGCCTCCGAAGAGGAAGGAACATTCCCCCTGTTTTCAGGCCTGCCGAATTCCGTTCTGTTAAGTTTATATTTACCTGTATCCATGCATAAATGATATGGACAAATGACATATCTGTCCACTTCAAATTTACATCCGGCGCTTGACGTAACACCGGATTTTTGCTAATAATAACACCGTTATCTGCGCCTGTGGTATAATGGTATTACCTCAGCCTTCCAAGCTGATGACGTGGGTTCGATTCCCATCGGGCGCT